>JARRNW010000314.1:0-4644 GCA_037384565.1 Candidatus Thiodiazotropha sp. | reverse complement strand
TGTGATATGGGACGACAGCGCGAACAAAACAGGCAGGAAAGCGAAGAGCGTCATTATCGACTCCACGATACGCACCCCCAAGGTCTCCATGATATCCGCGAATCGCATGGTATCTTCCTGGATACGCTGCGCAGCGCCTTCGATGCCACGCACATCATCCCAGCGCGACACAGAGTAGTCGTTCATCGCAGTGCGCCAACGAAATACGTAGTGGCTGATAAAAAAGCTGGTCGCGACTGTTACCAAAATCGCAATAAAAGCGATGTTTGCGAAATCGATCATAAGTTCGGACAATAACCCTGTTGTGACGCCACCGTCACCAGATAGCGCATTCTGTACTGCATCGAAAAATGGACGCCGCCATTCGTTGATCGCAACGGTTACTTGTACGGAAAAATAGGTGGAGAACAAAATCAGCGATGATCCGACAATAGACCACCATTGCCATGGGTGCGGGGAGTACAGAAACCAGAACAGTGCGAACAGACCCGCCACGATGACATAGTAACAGCAAAACCAGAGAAACTCTGACGTAACAAAATAACCAATCCCAATCACAGGATCCGCATCGGGGTCTGCCAGTTGAAACCCCAGCGCTGAGCCTAATGCATCGCCCAACAAAAACCAGACTGCGGCAGCCAGGGTAACCCAGGTAAGAGCCGAGAGAAAAAACAGACCCGGCTTGGGAAAGAACGATTGAAACACATCATCACCCCTAAAACATAGTTAACCAATTGACGGCAGCACCCACATTCCGCGTTTCAACTCATCAAAGCCTCTGAGTCAGTTCGCACTGAACCACATGGACGGCGCATAGCCAGACAACTTCAACCCGTTATTAGTCTCATTAATCGTGAAAAGGTTTCTTCGTGATGTTTAAACTAGTGTGGTGTCTCATAATAAGCTATTGGAGGCGCTTTCCCCGGTTTGTTGAATGTATGGAATACAGCCAGTCTTTAAAACCTGGCAAAAAGACAGGTAATTTGAGTGGTATACCGTTTTGCAGATTACACAGCAAATACACCGCATATCGACAGCTCCGATCAGGTTGTAAACTGAGCTGAGAGGCAACATAATCCCTCCATGATTCCGCGCCCCGTACTCTTTTCACTGCTGGCAGCACTGCTCATTCTTGTGCAGTCCCAGGGTGTATGGCATAAACATGACCACGCTGCGCATGCCGATGGTGATCTGTGTGAATTCTGTGTTGGACTCGCGGCTTTGGATCACGGGTTACCCATTGTCGTGCATCTAGCACTTCCCCTCACCGGTGTGACACCAATAGAGCCTATCAATTCTACGGCACCAGTTATCCCCACTCCGATAATCCCTTACTCCTCCCGTGCACCACCCGCTCGCTTGCTTGCCTGAACGACTTTTTTATAAGATCCGTCTGCCGTTGGCAGACAGATAATTGTAGTTTTATCTGGAGATTGAAACGATGTATAGACATCGATGGATTGCTATGCCCGCAGGGATGGCATTGGTTACGATGGCACTGGGGGCTAGCGCCAACGAACACCGTGAACACGGCGCTCATGTGCATGGCGTCGGTCAGCTCAATGCAGTGCTCGATGGCACTACCCTGGAGATTGAATTGGATAGTCCGGCCGCTAATCTTGTCGGCTTTGAACATGCCCCACGCAATGATGAAGAGCACGCCCGGTATGACAAGGCCTTCGCTCAGTTACGCCAGGGTGAAGTGCTTTTTGTTCTCCCCGTCACCGCCGGTTGCCGGCTTGATTCGGTCAATCTGACCGAAGAAGGGGCTGCCGATCCGAAAGCGGAACACCACCATGATGGGGACGAGGCTGAACATAGCCACAGCGACATCAATGGCTACTATCGCTTTCATTGCGCCAAACCCGAGGCGCTGAATGCCATTGAGGTGCGACTGTTTGAACACTTTCCAGCCACAAAAAGTCTGGAGGTTCAGTCAATAGGTCCGAATGGTCAGGGGGGCGGTAAACTCACCGCCAACGATCCTATCCTGTCCTTCTGAGCATGGCGCGCATGGGCGCCGGAGTAACGGCGCTCGTGCCTGGGAGAATTTCATGTCATCGAGCGAAACTATTGTCGCCATCAAAGACCTTGAATTCCGTTGGGTCCCGGATGGTTTGCCGGTACTGGCCTTCGAACATCTGCACATCACGAGGGGCGAGCGAGTGTTCATCAAAGGAGCTTCCGGATCCGGCAAGAGCACTCTACTTAGTCTGCTAGGCGGCGTCATTACACCGCAGCGGGGCAGCGTGGAGGTGCTGGGTGAGTCACTGCATACCCTCGGCGGCGCAGGCCGTGATCGCTTCCGCGCCGACCATATCGGCTTCGTTTTCCAGATGTTCAATCTGCTGCCCTATCTGTCAACCATCGACAACGTGATCCTGCCATGCCGCTTCTCCCGGCGTCGACGCGAACGGGCGCTGTCCCGTGATGCCAATCTGGAAACCGCGGCGTTGCGCCTGCTGGACCACCTCGACCTGGCAGACCCGGCAGCTTTGGCCCGACCGGTCACCGAACTCTCGGTGGGCCAACAGCAGCGTGTAGCGGTGGCCCGCGCGTTGATCGGCGCGCCCGAGTTGGTCGTCGCCGACGAACCCACCTCGGCGCTGGATTGGGATCGACGGGAGGCCTTTCTACAGTTGCTGGAGCGGGAGTGCGAGGAGCAGGGCATCACCCTGATCTTCGTCAGTCACGATCCCTCCCTGGAGCCGCTGTTCGATCGCACTGTCGCGTTGGCCGAACTCAACCGAAACTGCCATTGAGGAGTCTGTCCATGCCTATCTTCTCTCTGACCATCAAAAGTCTCTGGAACCGCCGCTATACCGCATTTCTGACCCTGCTCTCCATCGCCCTCAGCGTCACCCTGCTGCTCGGCGTCGAACGGGTACGCACCGAGGCACGCAGCAGTTTCGCCAACACGCTCTCCGGCACCGATTTGGTGGTGGGTGCCCGTAGCGGCCCGATTCAGCTACTGCTCTATTCCGTATTCCGTATCGGTAATGCCACCAACAACATCTCCTGGCAAAGCTACCGGGAGATCGCCGATCGCCCTGAAGTCGCCTGGAGTGTGCCGCTCTCTCTTGGTGACTCGCACAAAGGTTTTCGTGTGCTCGGCACTAACCAGGACTATTTCAAGCACTACCGCTACGGCAACAAGCAACCACTGGCTTTCGCGGAAGGAGCAGTCTTCACCGACCTCTACGATGCGGTAATCGGCGCAGAGGTGGCGCGAAAACTCCACTATCGCCTCGGCCAGGAGATCGTGCTTGCCCACGGTGCCGGCGCGGTGAGTTTCGTACAGCATGCCGACAAACCGTTCCACATAGTCGGGATTCTCAAGCGCACCGGCACGCCAATCGATCAGACCGTCCATGTGAGCCTGCAGGCCATCGAGGCAATCCATGTGGACTATCGTGACGGCGCGCCTCTGCCGGGACACCACATCTCCGCCGAACAGGCACGAAGCATGGACCTCGAGCCGAAAGCCATCACTGCCTTCCTGGTGGGATTGCACTCCAAGGTGGCCACATTCCGCTTACAGCGTTGGATCAATGAATATCCAGAGGAGCCGCTGCTGGCGATTCTGCCCGGTGTCGCCTTGCAGGAGTTATGGGACATGATCGGGGTGGGTGAACGGGCGCTACTCGCTGTCTCCACCATGGTGCTGCTGGTGGGTTTGACCGGTATGCTCACTGTCCTGCTGGCCAGTCTCAATGAACGCCGCCGGGAGTTGGCCATATTGCGCTCCGTGGGGGCGCGGCCCTGGCAACTCTTTCTACTGATGGTCAGTGAGGCAAGCTGCCTTACCGCTCTTGGGGCTGTTTTCGGCATCGGATTACTCTATCTGGTGTTGTTGATTGCCCGACCTTTTATTGAAAGTCAGTTCGGCCTGCAGCTAGGGGTCGGCATGCTGACACCGCACGAACTGAATCTACTGGTACTGCTCATGGGGGGCGGCCTGCTGATCGGCGCCATTCCCGCCTGGCGGGCCTACCGATATTCACTGGCCGATGGGATGAGCATTCGCGTGTAAGGAGAGAACATGATCAAGAGACTACCGCTATTTTTTCTTCTGCTGACTCAACTCGTATCGGCAGCCGGGCTAAAAAGCCCCGCAGCCGATCCGTGGGAAAGTCGCATCAACGACAAGGGTGAACTCGTACTGGAGTGGGACGACCTGGTGCCTGCCGATTTCGATCCGGACAAGCTGTTCCAGAAGATCACTGAAAAATTTAACCTCACGAAGCTGGACGATGACGATCCGCGCGCGCAACAGATCCAGGAAGAGATTCGCCAGATCTGGAACCATGCGCCGGTGGTGGAATCGCTCAACGGCCGTCGGGTGCGTATTCCAGGGCTGATGGTTCCTCTGGAAGGTGACGGAACGAAGGTGAGTGAATTCCTGCTGGTTCCCTATTTCGGAGCCTGCATCCATGTGCCACCTCCTCCTTCCAATCAGATCGTCTTCGTCACCACGAGTCAGGAAAAGGCGACGGAGCATGAAATCTATGATGCTGTCTGGGTCACCGGTATCCTGCATACCGAGCACAGCCATAAAGAAATAGGGGACGCGAGTTATACAGTAATGGCTGACAGCATCGAGCCCTATGAATAAAAGAGCCGACAGCGAAACATTTCGCCGCT
>JARRNW010000313.1:0-5490 GCA_037384565.1 Candidatus Thiodiazotropha sp. | reverse complement strand
ATTCGCGAGATCGCAAAAGGGGGCAAATCACTGATTCAATCCTGTAAGGACCTGTATCTGTCGCGAGTGGTTGCTTATAAGACGCTACGCCCGGAATTCGTACATGACGAGATCGAAAATACGCGTCTGTTACGTGAAGCCCGGGTTTCGGCACTGATACAACACCCCAACACTTTACCGATTTATGAGATCGGTCGGGATCGTAAGGGACACTATTACTTCACGATGAAACTGATCCACGGCTACACGCTGCGCGAGATCCTGGACTTCCGGGAGCGCTATGACCTGACTCAGCTGGTAGAAGTCATCGAGCAGATTGCCCACGCCTTGGCCTATGCCCATGCTCATGGCATTGCTCATCGCGACATCAAGCCGGAGAATATTCTGGTCGGCCCCTACAGCGAGGTCTTGTTGCTGGATTGGGGGCTGGCGAAGGTCTGGAGCAAAGACGGACGAACCAGTGACGACGAAACCCATGATGTCATGGCATTACACAATTCTGACAAATCCATGACCGGGCACGGAAAATTGCAAGGCACCCTGTGTTACATGTCACCCGAGCAGATTCGCCGCGATCCGGACATCAGCTTCAGTACGGATATCTACAGTCTGGGCTCCGTACTCTACGAATTACTGACCGGTCAAACACCCTTCGAGAGTGATCTGACTTATGAAATTCTCGACATGGTGCAGAACAAAGTACCGCCCAAACCCTCGGAAATCAGTAAGTATCCAATACCCAAGATGCTTGAAAAGCTCTGCATGCAATGCCTCGCTAAAGACCCCGGGGGTCGCCCGGCATCGATGAAAGATTTCATCCAGGTACTGCAACACGCCGGGGTGGTTCCCCACCCCGGTTTATACTTGCTACCCGAAACGTCGGATCAGCCTAGAGCAGCCTTGGTTATCTTGACAATCACGGAAGCTACTTTATAGGGATCCGCGTTGGATGCCGGACGACGATCTTCCAGACGGCCCTTCCAGCCATCTTCAACCGTACCAATAGGAATACGGATGGAAGCACCACGATCGGACACACCATAGCTGAACTGGTCGATCGACTGGGTTTCGTGCTTACCGGTCAGGCGTTGCTCATTGTGCGCACCATAGACCGCAATACAAGCGCCGATGTTCTTACCGAACTCCTCACAAATCTTGGTGAAAACACCTTCATCACCGGCCTCACGCATGGCGCCATTGGAGAAATTGGCGTGCATGCCCGAGCCGTTCCAGTCCGTATCGCCCAGGGGCTTGGGATGCCAGTCAACGGCCAGATCGAATTTCTCGGCGCTACGCTCCAGCAGGTAGCGAGCCAGCCAGATCTCATCACCGGCACGGGCCGCGCTCTTCGCGAAGATCTGGAATTCCCACTGACCTGCTGCCACCTCGGCGTTGATGCCTTCCACGTTCAGACCGGCTTCAAGGCACATATCCAGGTGCTCTTCAATCAGGTCACGGCAGAAAGCGTTACGCGCACCGACGGAGCAGTAGTAGGGACCCTGAGGCGGCGGATAACCACCCGCAGGGAAGCCTGGCGGCAGGTTAGTGCTGGGATCCCAGAGGAAATATTCCTGCTCGAACCCGAACCAGAAATCATCATCATCGTCATCTATGGTGGCACGACCGTTGGTGACATGAGGAGTACCGTCGGCGTTCAGAACCTCGGTCATGACCAGGTAGGAGTTCTTGCGACCCGGATCAGGGATCACCATCACGGGTTTCAGCAGACAATCTGACGCATTACCTTCGGCCTGATCGGTGGAACTGCCGTCGAATGACCACATCGGACAATCTTCCAACTTTCCGCTGAAGTCCTTTCGGACCATGGTTTTACTACGCAGACTCTGGGTCGGCTTGTAGCCGTCGAGCCAGATATATTCCAACTTACTCTTCATCTAGACAATTCTCCGAATGTAGGTCAGGTTGCAGGCCGAAGCCCAGAAAATTTTTGGAATCGCTATCGGGTATTCTGCTGCTTGGCTCTGAAGCGACTACAGCACTTTGTTCCTACCACAGTATCCTGAGTAACCCAGTGAATAAAGGGCGGATTCCACAAGAACCCTTAAGAGGTTCTCTGGTATATCCCAGGTCAATCCTTGAGGTTGTTTTAATACAAGATTGATGCCAATGCCAGAGCCTGCTGAATATGCGCCTGTATTGGCTAAAACTGCTTTCTAAACCGCCAAGGAGCGCACCTTTTTGGTGCGCTCACTCAACGCCTAAAAGATTGTCGCACCATTTGCGTGCAACACAAACCGCTTATTGGAACCTATCCAACGCGCTCATTGAGTTTTTCATAGGGCAAAATTCACCCCTGGATTCAATATTGCAGAGCCTTGGCTCGCCAAAGACAGTGACTTAAAGTGACTGACGAATCCGCACGTGAGCCTGAGTTTTCAGCTGAAAGGCTAATACGCAAGGTTGCGAAAAGTGACGAGTGTACCGCTGGTGCACCATCCTTCCTACAGGATGAGCTAATCTTCCATGCTCCCCCAAGCACATCACGCCTCGCCCATCACTTGCATGTTTCTGTCAACCCACTCCACCAACTGGCTTTCGTCAAACTCGCCGGCCGCCAGCGCCTGGAAGGTGACTGTTGCGTCGACCTCGCTGGCAACCAACTCATAACCGTTCAACTGTAAAAACACATCAACCGCAACAAGCGCAATCCGCTTATTGCCATCGCTGAAACAGTGATTTTTAGCAAAGCCAAAACCGTAGGCTGCCGCCAGCTGGGGCAGGGTTGCTGCTGGATTACTGTAGTGCTCAAGCTGATGTGGACGCGCCAGAGTCGCCCCCAGCGCGTTTTCGTCAACCGGCCCGTCGAGACCTCCATGCTCTTGCAGCAACTCCGCATGCATAGCTCGGATCGCTGCTTCCGGATTCCAGACCGGCATTATTTAGCCAGTTCATGGAGTGCATTGCGATATTTCCGGCGAGTCCGGCTAAAGGCCTCCATGGCAGTCTCGAATTCCGGGTCATAGGGACTTAACTGCACACCATTGCGATTTTCGTCGGCATACAGTTTGTCACCCTCACGGAGGTTCAGACGCTCCAGCATCTCCTTGGGCAGGATGACACCGACAGAGCTACCAATTTTTCGAAGTTTTAAAGCGTGCATACATGCGCCCTCTATATCAAACACAGACAATTATAATACAAATTATAATATCTCATGTCATTTTAGGAATGGAGGGATATGCCAAAACAAGGCACTTGCTGAGAGCTCTTCGTGAATGCTACCCCTTCAATCTACCAGTTAGTCACGTAACATATTGTTAATTTGCGATTTTTATTATCACACTGAAGTTTATTCAAATATTTGCACTGAGCAAATTTTCCGGTATGGTTTCTCTCATGGCGGAGTGTTACCACTCCGTATGCTCTTTAAAAGACTCATCCCGAGATCAGACTTGAACCGGGCTGCTTCGATGGCGAAGTAGCCAACGTTGGCATCAACGTCCTTCCAAGGCCACATCTGTCCGCGATCCGGCGAGGCAATTGAACTGATACATCGAAACAGGCCACGAAGACGTCGGCATGAAACACGCCGTACTGTCGACCCTCGGCAAGGTCCTTGAGAGTCTCCCCAGTATCGCGATGGTCGAATCGATCTCTAAGGCGCTCAAGACCCCACTTTCAGTGCTGGTGTTTATCGCAGCAGAAAATGAAGAGATACCTGAACTGAATGAGGGACAGCTCAATTCCCTTTCAACAGGCATTATGGAACTTATGGATGGCACGAGAAAACAACAAAGCCTGTTCTAAAGTAGGCCCAATCGCACACATCGAGGCATTGGCCGGCATCCTATCGACAACTCCGTCAGAGTTAGTCGATCTGTCCGATAGCATTCCTTCCCTGTGGAAACCGGGTAAGGTCCTTAAAAAGAAGGACGGGACGCCCGATGAGGGCGCCTGCAGGGCGAGCGCTATGGATGGCGCGAGTCACCCCAGAGCCGCGCTGGGCGACCAACGCAAGCCCCTGCCCGCAGCGATTCAAAAACAATTCTCCAACCGCTTTGTCTTCAACGAGGACATGGGCTGGGTGCCGGAGGGGTGGGACGTTGTTCCACTCGATTCGATCATCGAACTGATCGGAGGTGGAACACCGAAAACCTCTGTCGAAGAATACTGGGGCGGCGAGATTCCATGGTTCTCGGTTGTTGATGCACCTAGTACATCTGACATCTTTGTCATCAACACGGAGAAACAAATCTCTTCGGCAGGTCTGGAAAATTCATCAGCCAAGCTTCTGCCTGTAGGAACGACGATCATCAGTGCTCGTGGCACTGTTGGAAAATGCGCCATTGTTGGCGCACCTATGGCAATGAATCAGTCGTGTTACGGAATCCGGGGCATAGGTGGGTATCGTGACTATTACGTTTATTACACGATACTGCTCAGAGTCGCGGATTTGCAGCAGCGAGGTCACGGCTCTGTATTCAACACAATTACGCGGGACACATTCCGCTCGATCAAAACCGTCGCTTGTCCACATGAGCTAAGTGATTTTTTCGATGAATCAGTTGAAGAATTTCTCGCTAAGATCGTTCTCAACCTGAGACAAACTGAGGGTCTCGCTGCTTTGCGCGACACCCTCCTCCCCAAACTCCTCTCCGGCCAACTCCGTATCCCCGAGGCCGAGAAAAAGCTCGCCGAGGCGCTATGATCCGTCTGCACTGCACAAAGAAGCTGCTGGCCAAGCTGCCGCTGAAAGACAATGGCCGGCTGAACAACAAACGCCCCAACGAATACGCCACCAATGACGGGCCGGAATCCCCGCTCAGCGGCTGGCACGCCAACCTGCTGCTGATCCAACGCCGCCAGTGCGTGCTATTCGTGCACGATGCCACGCGCTTTCCGGTGTTTATCCCGGCCCTGAAGAAAGACGATTTCGCCAATCTGGACTACTGGTTTCAGGATGGCTTCATGAACACCCTGCTCAAAACCGGTGCCGACGATGCGCTGATGGATCGCGCGCATGCCGTGCTCGGCGCGCTGGTATGCGACACCGACTGCGATCGCTCCGTGCAAGGGACCATGAACCGGATGGCGCAGGAGATTGAATGGGCGCTGCAAGACAAAGGTGTGCAGGAGGCTGAGATAACCGGCTACCGCGTGGGTGCTTGGCTGGCTGAGGGGCCCTGCAGTACCAAAGGCGTGAAGGACTGCATCTGGCCCAAGAATGCGATGCATGGCCTGCTGAAGACACAGGGAGAGTCGACATGAGCGAGACAGAACAACCAACCGGGCGGCGAATTCATCCTCTACACCACCTAGAACGGCAAGACCCGCGTGGAATGCCGCTTTGAGGACGAAACGATCTGGCTTTCGCAGGCGCTGATGGCCCAGCTTTTCGAAACCACCCCGCAGTATACCGCTGAGGGAGATTTGGACCATGGGCTAGCGGAATATCATCCTAACCCATTGAATTATATGGAGCCGGCGAGAGGATTCGAACCCCCGACCAGCTGATTACAAATTTCCTGT
>JARRNW010000312.1:0-4672 GCA_037384565.1 Candidatus Thiodiazotropha sp. | reverse complement strand
GTCAGGTTGTAGCCGTCGAATCGGTAGTTGCCGACCCGGTCACTGTCGGGACGGTTGCTGTGACTACTGGTTCCGCCGCCGATATTCGATCCGATTACCGAGGTGGACGAGCCTTCGTCGTTGCTGAAGGCGGTGACCAGGGGCGTGCCGGTCTGCATTTCGCCGCCCGCCTGCATCATGTTGTTGTGATATTTTTTAAATCGCCCGGAGGCGTCGAGGTAGACACCCCAGAACGAGGTACTCGAAAAATCGAGACTCGTATAGGAGGATGACGCGCCCCATTCTCCGTCCAGCTTGGTGTCCGCGGGGATGGGGATGCCTTTTATCTGTCGGCCTCGGGGCATGACATAGCTGTCCCGGTCCACACTCCAGGCGAAGCTGTAACGTCCGTCATCGAGTTTCCACCAGCCCCATCGGTCCGGCTCGCGGCTGCGTGATTTTGCCACGTCGAGACGGTCCGGGGCCACCGGGATGCCGTCCATTACCCGGCCATCCTTCATCAGAAGATAGATCGCATCGTCGGTATCGATCCCACCTCCAATGTATTTTTCATAAGAGGTGTAGAGAATGGTTTCAATCTGATCGATCGAGACGCCCTGGCCGGGATTGGTGACATAGGGATAGCCCGAATTACGTGCCTCTTTCATCGCCTCGAGCCGCTTGTTCTGCTCGGGGGAGAGGCGGTCGACCGGGTTGACCCAAGTGAGTTTGTAGCGATAGTCGTCATCCCGGGCACGGATTACGGGGGTGCCGGTTTTTTCGTCGGTGCCGTAGACACAGTATTCTGAAAGAGGGTAATAGGTACTGTTATAGAAATCTCCGGTAAGGTTGAGTCTGCCCCGGGCCTGGGAGTAGGTGTAGTGACCCGATTTGGCTTTTCCGCTGAGAAATTCGTATTCGCCTGTTTCGTAGAGTATCACTTCATAGGATCCCATAGCCTCTTGACCGCGGGTCATTGTGCCGACATAGCGCCCGGGCTTGATGGGGCCACCCTCCTTGACGCCCTTGAGGTTGGGAGGATTTTTCTCGATATCCGTGCCGCGTCCGTCTGCTATGGCATCGGCCTTCTCGGTGTCGAAGATCGCTCTGAGGATCGGGTAGGCCTGCTTCTCCTGGTTTTTGTTCATTCCCCCGTCTGTGAAGATCATCACTGCCAGGCGGGCGTAGAGCCGATCCAGGGTCACTGCGACGGCGATCAGGTGTCCGGTACGGCCGTCCGCCAGGCGAAACGCTCGGTTGCCGTGGGCGTAGTTGGCGTTATCACGAACCACTTTGGCCTTATCCAGCCACTCACCCCGGGGCGCCCGACTGCCGGAGAGTTTCGCTTCGAGCCACTTGCTGATGTCCTGATGCTCCAGCAACGCCTTGGGATAGTACTTGATCATCAGGTCCGTATTCGGGGCGGAGGGCTTGAACACCTGGGCCTGTTTACGGCTGTCATATTGCTGGTTCCACCCGGGTGGCAGCGATACCGCGAACCCCTGCAGCGGCAGCCAGAATCCGAGGAGCGCCATGTTGATCCAGATCACACGCCTCCTGGCTCTGCCGGTTCTTCCGGCGGACCCCGTTGCGGCCATTTACCAGTCCTCGCTGAGCTGGGTTTTATCCACTCCCATCGGTGGGGGTACCGGCGCGGTCCCTACGGACGAGGGGTTGGCGCTGGTCTTCGATGAGGCGCCGACACACCCTCGCAGCTGATTCATATCGGCAGCCCCCTGGAAACAGCCGATCACCGCCTGGGATCCCTGTATCCAACCGTCCAGGGTCTGCAGCGAGCGCTGTTGGTTTTCGGGGGAATAGGTCGTGGGTTGGGTGGCGAAGACCGTGGTTTGTAATTCCTGCTTCATGGAGGCGGGAATCTGGTTGAAACACCCTTCGAAGCCGGTTTGATCCTGGACACTTGCCAGGCAGCTCCTGGCCGTTTGCATCACACTCAGATGGGATCGCAGACTTTGCGCGAGTTTGTTTCGCAGGCCATTGAAATCCGCTGATGTGGGGTTTGACTGGGGTTGCTGAGCAAGGGTCAGTGTGGGGACTAGCAGTATCCAGAGCATCCTTTTCATACAGTACCTCCCTGTTATGTCTGGAGGGTACTTTAACCCAGGGAATGGGGTTTTCCAAAGTACAAAGGCGAAATTTCAATCGAGTCTACAAAATTCAGGTTGTGCCGAACTCGAACCCGAACAAATGGAAGGGCGGTTGTGAAAAATCCGCCGGTTGGTCTTTCTTGAACGGAAAATGTCAGTATAATCCTCACCCGCACCTTTATGGCGGTTGGTATCGGTCCCCCCGCAACGAGAAGCTGTGAACCCCGTCAGGCCCGGAAGGGAGCAGCGGCAGCAGTGGATTCGTGTGCCGGGGTGTGGCTGATATCCGCCGCCACCCAATTTCCCTCCCGCTTGTTCGGTCCATTGCAGGCGTGGTAGTTTACCGCCACAATGGCCTTGCCCTTCACCAACACAGGCAAACGCGGGTTGACGATACTCGGCGTGCTGCTGATCTATCTGGCGCTGCTATGGCAGATTGGCGAATATGTACGGGACCAGGCACTGCAGGAGATCATCCGAAGCGGAGCGCGCCAACTCAACATCTATGTTACCTATCTCCAGGCAAAGCTGGAGAAGTATGAGTTCCTGCCGGAACTGCTCTCTACCAACGCCCGCTTGGTCGAGTTACTGGAACGGCCGGGTGACCGGAGCCGTACCGAAGCCCTGAATCGTTATCTCGAGACCATTAATCAGATCACCACTGCGGCGGATACCTATCTGATGGATCGCGACGGTCTCACCATCGCCGCCAGCAACTGGCAGTCCGAAAAACCTTTCGTTGGCCGAAATTTCAGCTATCGACCCTATTTCAAAGAGGCCATGCTGGGACACCTCGGGCGGTATTTCGCCCTGGGCGCCACGTCGGGAAAGCGGGGATACTACTTCGCCTATCCCGTCCGGCATCAGGGACGCATCCTCGGCATTGTGGTGATCAAGGTGGATTTGACTGACCTGGAACAACAGTGGCCGGGCAAGCATTCGGAGATGCTGGTGACCGATCCTGAGGGGGTGATCTTTATTACTACTCGTCAAGATTGGCGGTTTCGCAGTCTCTATCCGCTCTCGGATGCCGAGAAGCAGCGTCTGGACGAGAGTCGACGCTATTCCGGAACCCAGGTCGAGCCCTTGGATATCCGACATTGGCAGCGTATAGGGGGGGATATCCATCGGATCGAGTGGCAAAAAGACGAGGACAGCAGCGAGTCCTTTCTGATGCTGGAGCAGGGCATGCCTCAGGTAGGTTGGCGGGTGCACCTGCTGGTGCCTCTTAAACAGGTCAACGGTCAGGTCTGGCGTGCGATCGGCATTGTCAGTGTGACCTTCGCGGGGGTTTTGTTGCTGGGTATGATCCTGCTTCAGCGTATCCGCCGCAGTCAGGAACGGGCTCGCTATGAGGCTCAGGTGAATCAGACCCTGCGTGAGGCGCGAGACCGTCTCGAACAACGGGTGCAGGAGCGCACCGAGGATCTCCATCTGGAGATCGAAGAACGGCGGCGTACCGAGCAGGCGCTGCGCCACACCCGGGACGAATTGATTCAGGCCGCCAAACTCGCCATGTTGGGGCAATTATCTGCGAGCATCAGTCACGAGCTGAATCAACCGTTGGCGGCGATACGATCTTACACAGACAACGCCCGGCGGCTGATGGAGCAGAACCGCTGTGTCGATGTGAACTGGAACCTGGAACAGATCAGCGAGTTGATCGAATCCATGACCCAGCTCAGCTCACAGTTGAAGCTCTTCGCGCGCAAGACCGATGGCTCACTGAGTGTGGTCTCCCTGCATCAGGTGATCGAATCGAGCCTGCGTATCCTGCGTCCGCAGCTGCGCAAGACCCTGACGGAGTTACGCCTTGATCTCTCAACCGTCCATGATCGGGTGATGGCCGACCCGGTACGTCTGGAACAGGTGCTGGTCAATCTCATCGCCAATGCAGTCAATGCGATGGAGGCGCAGAGCACACGCTGGGTCAGTATCACCAGCGTACAACAGGATAGGCGTCTGCAGGTGCATATCCAGGACAATGGTCCCGGCATACCGGATGATCACCTTAAGTGTATCTTCGATCCCTTCTTCACCACGCGGGAAAGTGGACTCGGTTTGGGACTGTCCATTTCTCAGCATATCATCGAAAGTATGGGTGGAACCCTCAGCGCGCACAATAGCGCGGATGCCGGGGCGGTTTTTGCTCTGGTGTTGCCGTTGGAGGAGAGTGGAAAGGTGAATTCTTAATGTTGAATTGAGGTGTGTGGTGTACCGCACGCTAATATGACTTGGTTGGTATGTACTCCTATGAATAAATAGTTGGTGGGCATCTCGATGGCTATTTGCTTTATGATTATAGGGACTCCACTTTCGCTCATTCATAGTTAACCATTCAAAATTCAAAAAACCGAGGTTCCTACCCAGAATGTCTCCTCCCGGCTCAGTCATCTTCATAGACGATGAAAAGCACATCCGCATCGCCAATACCCAAACATTGGAGTTGGCCGGATTGGTGGTGCAGGCCCTGGAGCGCGCGGAACTCGCTTTGCCAATGCTGTCTCATGACTGGCCCGGGGTGGTGGTCTGCGATATCAAGATGCCGGGCATGGACGGCATGTCGTTTCTGCGTAAGGCGTTGA
>JARRNW010000311.1:0-5751 GCA_037384565.1 Candidatus Thiodiazotropha sp. | reverse complement strand
TTCGAGACGGATCAGGGTGCTGTCTCCGGCCGCGGCCTCGAGGCGGGCCTCGATGGCATTCTTGCTGTACTCGTCGATGTCGTTGTTCGATGCATTGTAGGCGACGCGATAGGCGAGGCTGAAAGCGTTGCCGGGGGAGATCAGGTAGCTCAGACCCAGCTTGCCGGCATAGCGATTGTCCACCTGATGGGCCTGCAGGCGGATGATCGAGCGACCCGTATCGAAATCGAGACTGTCGTAGCGCCAGCGGGCATAGCTGCCCTCGAGGCGCGCACTCAATCGCTCGGAGACATGGTAGGTCAAGCCGGGAGTGAGGCTGTAACCCCATCCTTCGTCATCCCGCGTCTGCGGGCTTTCCAGGGCGTCGATGGTCATCGCCAGGCTGGCGAAAAGTCGCGGTTTCAGCCGGGTTGTCGCCTCGCCCCATGCGTGATGGAAGAGACGCTGATCGAGTCCCTCCGCGAGATAGCGTGTGTAGTCCAGTTCGTAGCCGCCGCTCAGGGTGATGCCGCCGGGGGTACTCGTCTGCAGGGAAATGGCGGGAACGATGCTCAGGAAGGAAGACCGGGTTTCTCTGCCTGACTCCTTGAGATCGATATTGTCGTCGTAGCCGGCGCGCAGCTCGACGTGACCGCCGATATCGGTCGCCAGCGCATGAGTGGATGCAGCCAGGAGACCGAGCAGGAGGCAGGCGGGGGAGCAGCGGGCGCTGGGATGAGGCATGGACAACGTTGTTTCAGCCATTCTGTTTATCGTTGGTTACCGGTTGCAGCATCCGTACGTCATTCCATTGCATCGGCCGGGGCAGGTGCTGAGGATCGGCGTTGCCCCTGAGGAGAAAGCGGTGATTGTACAGGATCGACAAGAAGGGAAACCAGGGTACGATCCGCAGTTCTGTCCGGCCAACTCTGCATTTCGAACTGTATCCCTGCGCAACGGTATTCGCTGCGACCATCACGCTTGCCAATTGATGCCCCTCTGCAGAAACGCCCACCGATGCGAATTCCCCGCTCACGGTGGAGCGGTCTGGGGTGTACGGCAAACCGGACGGGGAGGATTGAGCGTGATGTTCTTCAGCAGAGCCGGGAAAGGATCATCTCCCGTCATGCCGGCGCTGTGCGTAATCCGGAAACCCGCTGGCGGGCGCGACCGGATGCTGCGCCAGACTCGCCTCGAGGGGTTGGATTCAAATGACGACCTGCTGCGTGGCCGGACATGCGGTTTTGCCTGCGCCGAGGGTTGTGGCCGCTCGGCGCAGGGTCATTATCGACTCCGTACGTCGATCGAAGACACTAGCGCCAGAGTGGCTTAGTGGTCACAGGATCACGCAGATCGAGGGTGAGGCCGTCGACGGTGATGGTGGTCGCCAGATTTCGCAACTCGCCGTTGAGTTCGACCACGATGCCGGTGACGCTCACCGAAGCGCCGATCGCCAGGGATTCCAGTTTGTCGAGCCCCAGGCTCTCCAAATAGTAGGAGGGGCCCATGCCGTACACCGTCACCAGACCGTCGGCGGTCGAGATTTCGATGCCGTCTCCCGGTACACCGGCGGAGGTGATCACGCCGTCATAGGTAAAGGTCGAGATCACGGTATTGAGCAGCAGTGGACCGCTGCCGTCGCCCGCACCATGACCCTTCCCGGCAAAAGCAGCCGGGCTGAGGCAGAGGAGCAGGATTGCCGCTATGGCGTAAATTGTGATCGGTTTCTTCATCGATACTTCTCCTTCGAGTTCAATCTTCCATAGGATTTTCGGCGTTCGCTTTGAACGCCTGCATATCGATGTACCGGCCACCGCGGAGGAAGTCACATGGAATGTGATGTTTTTTTCATGCGCGCAAGGGAGAAGGTCTGCCGATCAGATCTGACTCTTGTGATAGAAGTAGTCCTCCGCCGGCAGAAACCAGAAGGAGGCGGCGTAGCGGTCCTCCTTGAACAGCCGCTTCAGCCGGGCGGAGACCGGCTCCCTCATCGCGTCCTCGATCACGGCCTGGATCAGATAGTTGATATTGCGGTCCGGGGTGAAGAGCCGGCGGATGGAGCCCAGCACCGTCGGTTCGAGCTGCTCGCCGGTATGGTGGCTGGCGATACACTCCACCTGGTTGACCACGCAATCCAGTACGCCGGCCTCCGCCAGTATGGTCAGCACCTCTTCCAGAAACTCCGTCTCGTGCAGATTGACCACGATCATGCATTTCATGGCTTCTCTTCCTCGCTTGAATGGCTCTGACCGATCTCTCCCGATCTACGCAGGCCGTATCGGGTGAGTACCGGACCGACGATCTCGGTGATGATGGTGGTGCCCAGCAGAACGTTGATGACGGTGATGGCCAGGTCGTTGCCGATCGCTCCCTCGCCGCCGAACTCCTTGGCCACCACCAGCGACAGGCCGATGGCCACGCCTACCTGTGAGAGTAGACCGAAACCGATGTTGTTGCGCACCTCGGGCGGTGCCTGCCCCAGCACCGCGCCCAGGTAGGCACCGGAGACCTTGCCGGCGATCCGTGCGATCAGGTAGATCGCACCCAGCAGCCCGAGCGAGGGCAACAGGTCGAGTCGCAGATGGGCGCCGGCGATGACGAAGAAGGCGGCGAACAGCGGCGGCGAGAACGCCGACAGCTGGTCGAACAGGCTACGGCTGGAGATGGGCGTGATGTTGGCGATGACCGCGCCGAAGGTCATGTTGACCAGCAGCGCGGAGAGATGCAGGTGGTTAGCCAGACCGGCGTTCAGGATCAGGCTGCCGAGGGCGAGGGTGAAGACCCCCTCGCGGCTGGAGATGCGTCGGATGGCGAAAGCCGCGACCAGTCCGATGACCGCACCCATGGCCAGGGCGCCGCCGATGCTCACCCCCGCATGCAGAAAAATCTCGTCCAGCGGCAATTCCGCGCTGTGTGCGAGCAACGCTTTGGCCACCGCCGCAGCCAGCGCGAACAGAATCAACGCGATGGCGTCGTCGATGCCGACCACTGCCAGCAGGGTGGAGGTCAGGACCCCCGAAGCGCGCTGTTCCTGGATGATCATGACCGTCGCCGCCGGCGCGGTGGCCGCCGAGATCGCTCCCAGGATCAACGCCAGCGGCCAGTTGCCGCTGAGCAAGATGACGCCGAAGGTGACCGCCGCCATCGCCCCCATTGATTCCAGGAGCACGATCGGTACCACCGAGCCGGCGATGCGCCGCAGGTTTTCCCATAACAACTCACCACCAATGGTCAGAGCGACCACCGCCAGAGCCAGGTCGGCGACCACATCCATGCGCTCAAGCGAGGTTTGGGGAAACAGGTTGGTCACCGAGGGACCGAGCGCTACGCCGATCACCACGTAACCGGCCACACCCGGGATGCTGAAGGTGCCGAACAGGCGCGCGGCGATGAAGCCGCCGATGATGGCCAGGCCGATGATCTCCAGGTCGTTCAGGGTAAAATTCTCCTGCAGTTAAGATGGCCGGGGGTCAGTCTCTGACTCGCGTTCGCGATCGGTATCCACCCGGCGGGTTACTTTCGTGGGTTTGCGCCAATGACATTAGCATCGATCAGGTCCGAGATGGCAATCGGCGGATGTACGGAGATTCGACAACACCGTTAATCCGTTGCGCTGATTTTCAGTCTCGCTTCAGATATGGAAACCATCGGCAACAGTGGTGATTTGATGCTTGGACGCGTTTCATCCCAGATAGTGCCCAACAAATGTGCTGCCTGCCGAACGGGAAATAGGTCGGAGAAACTGCGGGTGCATAGTGTGTGTGCATCGAGAGACGGAGGGTCATGCATGAAGGCTGGGGATCGCCGTCCGCAAATCCGGTTTTCTGTCTACGGTGCCGATCGCAGGGTTATGTTGCAAGCCGTCCATTGCTGTGTTCAGCACCTGGCGCTTTGATATCGACGCTGATAGCGAAATCGGGATGCCAAATCGGTTGGCCTTCCGGTGAGGGGTTCGTTTCCAGGCTTCTTCTTAGCGACCGTAGCTGACATTGGACTGAATTTCAGTACTTCCGGTTAGCGGACATTAACGCCTCAAGAAGGGGCGCGCGTTAGCGCGTCCCGCTTGCTTGATTTGTTATGATCTTCGATGACTCTTTTTAGGGGCCGTTGGCCCCTTCGTTGTTATGGATGTCCTCGACTATGCTGGCGAATTGTGTCAAGTGAATGATGTGTGTCCTCTTTCTCTGTGGAGACTAACGACTTATGCATTAAAATAGATCTTGCTGTAAGTTTATTGGCGGTGCGAATACGCCAACATCAGAAAAGGATTGCGCGTCCAATCATCATATTTAAATGTCGCAAAGATACTTAATTAAAAATATCATCTACTGCCTTACTTTCATCTCAACATGCATCTTAAAACACCTCCAATTTCTTGCTCTTTAATCGAACTCCTTTTATCGTTCCATTAAAATTCATTTACCATACGACTTATCTATCAAATCTTGCAACAAAATCCGTTTGCCAGTGCAGTCATTTATATATATTTTTCTATCAATATTATTGTCTGCATATTCAACATCAAATCCTGGATTATCGCAATACTTAAATTGTCCATAGTCATGCTTGATTTCTAATAGCAAATCCCCTCTAGAATTAAATATAACCAAAGCAGTGCCGGGTATGCCGCCGTTAGACAACCCCACAAACAGATCCTGTTGTTTTGTTGCAAATATATCTGAAAACCAAATATTTCTATACTGTGCAAGTAACTCATTATTGTTATATATTTTTAAAATAAAGTCTGGATATTTTGAATTTTGCGTTGCATCGATACTCTTTATAATTATTGTTTTACCAAACTCATATTTATATTCCTTATATTCGTTCAGGTACTCCCATGAATCTGCTTTAGCGATTGAGATACAACAAAAAAGAGCTGCCGCAACCATTAAAGCAATAATCTCAAAACTAATATTTCAGTTTACTTAATTCCCTCATGGCGTTAATGTTTCACAGAGCAGAGCAATATTCCAAACAGGGAGAGCAATCATGGCAAGGATTCCGCGATTAGTTTATTGCATTTCTGGAACTCCAGATAGGGAGAGATCTCAAGTAATGCAAACCCGGGCCAAAAGCACGAATTAAGTAAACTGCCCCCTTAATTCCCTGTCTTTATTGAATGCACTCAAGCGATGCCTCCGTACTCTTCCCATTTACAAAACTTGAAAGTTCATTTAACCAATTATCAAACAATGCAGGCTCTGTTCGGAGATACAAGGTTGCATTGCTGGCGACCTTTGTATGAGTGAAATCATCCCAATCAGACTCTGCCTTTGCTGTAATTGACAATTTTCCGTTTCCAGAGCGGTGGAACTCAAAGCGTGCTTGGAATGCGCCATTTGCGTATTCAGGGCCAAACTCACCAAATCTTAAGTCATAAAGACCGCCATAAACATGATTCTTGAAAACACCAAGTTCTTTAACTGATTCAGCCATCGTTTGGTGCGCAACGTAGGCGTTGCATTGAAATAGTGATTTGCCATCAGAAATAGATATGGTGAGTTCTACCATATCTTCGTCTTCCCAAATCTTTTTGAATGCGATAAATGGCTTCATGTAACTTTTACGCCCAACAGTTGTTTTAACGAGACAAGGGGTCTCGTTAAACATTTATAGCAAGACCCTTATGAAACAATAATTTAAATGCAATTTCAATAAGTTAGCCAACCACTGTCACGTTATTCATTCGTAGCAAATCGTGACAGAGGCGAAATTTGGCATTTTTGTTGAAAAGTCCGCTACCTGGCGGTTTCTGATTGTAATTCCCGT
>JARRNW010000310.1:0-4674 GCA_037384565.1 Candidatus Thiodiazotropha sp. | reverse complement strand
TGAAAACGCGACACAGGTGATGTTCTTCACTGATCTGCGAAATCTCCAGGGTCGTACTGTGACGCACCGTTGGGAATTCGAAGGTGAGGTCATCAGCGAAGTGCAAATAGACGTAAAAGGACCCCGCTGGCGCGCCTATTCGATAAAAAGCCTGAATCCCGGTGAGGTAGGCAAATGGACCGTGTTTGTGATCGACGAATCAGGCTGGCCCTTGCACGCCAGCATACTCCAGCAGCGGATCAACGGAGATTGAGGGTTTCAGCTTTTGCTGCGGGATGAGGCGTTGCGGTGGATTGCGTGTTTTCGATGGCCGGTTGTACATCAGGCGATTTCTGCTGGCCGGGGTGTACCGTTTCGGTTGCGGAGTCGGCGAATTCAGGAGTATTCACAACAGGGTTCCATGACGGACTGTTATTCGTGGTGGTGTTGGGGGAGAACGATTGGGATTGATTCAATTTTAGTTGAAATTCCTCTTCAGCCATCTGCCGCAAAGTCAGCTCTTTTTCCATTTGGGTTTCTAAGGAAACAGGGTGGGTGTCCGCAGAAGCTGGAACCGGTGCTGCTTTAGTGATTGAACGGTTGGTTGAGGCCGGCTGTATGGGCCGGTATTGGTTTGGGGCAGTTTGTGGTTCGCTCGGTTGAATCTGGGATTGTGTCTCGGACGATTCATTCCCGTCTGTCGGTAATGGGGACTCCTTCAGGTAAAGGAATATCGACACGGCGCCGCCTAACAGTAGTAAAACCAGGATCAGACTGGCAATGGTGAAAGCCGAAGGGTTGGTGCCATTTTTAAACAAAATCGGCTCTTTCTCGATCCGGAAGGGCGGGAATTTTACGCTCTGACTTGAACCAGCATCCTGTGAAACAGGCGGTTTGTCCGGCTTCCCTAGGTTTTTTTGGGGGGGCGTGGTTTGTGTTGTCTCAACCGCGGAGGATGCGCGGGTCTGCTGTAGACGCGAGTTGCGGTCACTGCCTATCGTGGACGCATTGGGTGTGGCGGTCAAGTTCAGCTCTGACTCATAAATTTCATTCAGCAGCGTCGAGTCAGTGGACCAGGGTTCCGAGGACCGTGCAGCCTGGGCGGGCTGGTCAGGTTTGGATGCCACTGGAGCGGGTGTGGGCCGGGACTGCTGAGAAATCTTTAGTTCGCCGATTTCCTGTTGAGCCTGGTCAAGCTGCATTCGTAATAGCTGCCCATTTTCCCGTAGACTGCTGACCAGTTGGTTTAGCTTCAGACTTTCAAGCTCCGCCTTTTCAGCACGATTGCGTAAGTCTTTCATCTGGTTTTCGAGGCGCCGGTTTTCGTCTTCAGTAAAACCATGCTCCTGTCTGAGTGTGAAGGTTCGTTGATCCTCCTCTTCAATGAGCTTCCTGTTTTCCCGCGTCAGGGAGGCGCATTGCTGATCGAGCACCTGGTAGTTGTCTTGGAGCTCGTTGAATTTCAATTTGATCTGCTGACGTTCACTCTCGATTTCAAACAATTGGCGGCGAAGGTTGTCGGTTTCCGCTGAGAGCGATTTCCAATGCTCAACATCCTCAAGAAGTTGTCTGTTCTCTTTGGTCAGGGATTCGATTGTCTGCTGGTATTGCTGCAGTTGCGCCTCTGAAGACTCCGGGGTTGGGCTGTATTTCGCCTTGATATCCGCAACCTGCTCGCCGGCCAGACGTTGGATCTCGGTGGAAAAAAGGCTGGATTGTCTTGTATGTTCTGTTGGCGATATCGTGGAGATCTCAGTAAGGTCCGGCGAGGTGCTCACTGGAGTCAGGTTCTCATTCCCCTTGTCGACCACCTTGCTGCCACCACTGTCCAGGGCTGCCTTCAGGCGGCCCTCGGCCAAGCGCATGAGGTCAATCAGTCGGAAACCGGGTTTGATGTCTGGCGCCGAGATCCCGATGCTGGCGCTCACAATATGGTCCGATTCCCCGAGATAGAAATGTTTGGAGGTGATGTCTTCCAGAATCCGTCGGCCCAGGTAACGGGTTCCAATCGCATTCGATGCCGGGCGAAGAATTGCGAAGCGTCCGTTGCCAAGATAGGCCAGGGTGTCATCCGGATGAATGTGCTGTTCCACGATGTCATGGATTGCCAGGAGAATGTGTTCAATCGCACCATCACTGTAGTGATCAAGGATTGAATCGAACTGATCGATTCTCAGTAACGCCAGGGTCAATTCGTTCTTGTTGCGAATCGCGAATGAGAGTTCGCGACTGGCGATCTCCATGAATTTTGAACGATCGGGAATGTGATCGAGAAAATCAGTCTGCGGAGCAGAATCCTGCCAATCGGAAGTGCCTTCTTCCTGGGGCAGGGTGGATGACGAGGTTAGATAGGAGGTGATCAACTTCTCGTCGAAGGGTTTGCTCACCATGCCGCTGGCCCCGAGCTGCCGCATCTCCTGGGCGATTTCAGGTGTTGCCTCATTCCCGGTCACGACGACAAAGGGGAGACTTTCGAGGTGCTCGGCTTTGGATTGCCGCATCTTGGTCAGCAGGGCGCGGCCATCCAGACGGGGCATTCCAAGATCACTGAACACAAGCTCGATGGCGGGATTTCGTGACAGTTCATCCCAGGCCTGCTGTCCGTCTTCCACCTCGATCAGATCGCAGTGATCCTTGAGGATGTTTCGCAGGGAAACCCGCACCACGCGGGAATCGTCCGCAATGAGGACAAGCGGCTTATCACCGGGATGTTGCGTGTAGGGATGGAGTGCCTGTTCTGCCATGCCGCTGAAGAATCCAGTGTTCTTTTGGTGTCGAGATGTGATCTATCTGTAGATTCGACGAGAGTCGGGAAATCTTTAATTGCCTGAAAATCTTAAATCACTTTATAAAAGTAATGTAACTATAAGAAATAAAAGATAAATATTTAGTAATGTCGATTTGTGTTTGCAAATGCAAAACTGCGAGACTCATCACTTTTGTAAAGGGTTGAAAAAGGTCTTCCTGGCTGAACTACGCTTAATATAAACCACGCTAGAATGTCTGACAGTGCGAAAATCCTGATTTCTACCCGTTATTGTGATCCTTTACGCAGCCTCGAGACTCAACTAATCTGGTGGATGAAATTCAAGATGAAAAAAACAGATGATCTGCCGCTAAGTTAGCTGATCCCCATACTGACAAAACGGTTGCAAAAGCTGCTATTGGGGTCGGAAAGTGGGCTTGATCTCCAGCGATACCCGGCTACCCGTATCAACGGAAGATCATCGATTGACATCATCAGTAGCGAAACTATTCCTGGCGAAGAGGCAGGCCAAGTATCGATGACAAAATCAGTCTTCATTCTCTCGGACGGGAAACCCGCGGATGACCAGAAAGAGCAGGATCGCGAACAGAAGCAGTTAGAGGCCTCAACAACTAAGGCGTTTATCGAATCGGTAAAGGAAGACCTTAAGTCCAACAAGATCTATCTGCCGACACTTCCGGCGTTGGCGTTGGAAGCTCTGATCGTGATCAACGATGTCGACAGCTCGGCTTCCGATCTGGAGAAGGTTATTTCCCGGGATGCCGCATTGACAGCCCGCTTGATCCGCTATGCCAATAGCCCGCTCTACCGGGGTATGAATACAATCGCCTCAATCAAACCCGCAATCACTCGAATCGGATTTCAACGGGTTAAGAATGCGGTCTATGCGGTATCCATGAAAGAGGTGTTTCGCACCACCGTTAAAGACATTGAGCGACGTATGGATCAGCTATGGAGTCACTCAGTGAAAGTGGGCGCCCATGCCGCCATGCTGGCTAAGCAACAGCCGGGAATGGATCCGGACGTGGCTCTGGTGGCGGGATTGGTCCATGATATTGGCCATATTCCTTTGTTGATCAAAGCGTGCGATTTTGAAGAGTTGATTGAAAAGCCTGAATTTCTCGATCGGGTTCTGCACAAATTGCATCCGCAACTCGGTGGCAGCATCCTCAAGCTGTGGAAGTTCGACCCCGATGTGATCAATGTTGCCTCACAGCATGAGGATCTCACCCGGGATCCTGGAGACGCTCCAGTGGATTACGTGGATATCGTTCAGGTGGCGAACATAATGGCGCATGAGGGAACCGACCATATCCTGGCATCGGTGGACCGGACAGCGGTCAAAGCCTTTGCAAGACTCGAGCAGGGTGGAGGTTCCACCGGGCTCGACGAGGATACCCTTAAGGTGGAGGACGCCCTATTCTGAAGGCGGAGTGACAATGCGACTTGCGACGTCGAACTATTCCGCCAGGATATCCAGGCCTTCGTTGCGCAGCATTTCGATCAAACGTATCAGCGGCAAGCCAATCAGCGTGTTGGGATCCTCACCTTCCAATCGTTTGAACAGGCAAATCCCCAATCCCTCTGATTTGAATGACCCTGCACATTGATAGGGCTGTTCCTTATTTAGATAGTTCTCGATTTCGTAGGCTTGAAGTTCTCTGAAATGGACGTGGAAGAGTTCGCAGCTGGATTGGGTTTCACCCGTGCGGCTGTTGTGCAGGCACAGTCCGGTATAGAAGGTGACATGCCGCCCGGAAGCCACCGTCAATTGTTCCACTGCCCGTTCATGACTCCCCGGTTTACCGAGAATCCGGTCTTCGAGGGTGGCGATCTGGTCTGAGCCGATAATCAGGGCGTCCGGATGGGATTTGGCCACCGCTTTGGCCTTTTCCTCGGCCAATCTTACAACCAGATTTGCCGGGCTC
>JARRNW010000309.1:0-4678 GCA_037384565.1 Candidatus Thiodiazotropha sp. | reverse complement strand
CTGGGCACAGCGCCTGAAACGGGTATTTAACATCGATGTCTCGGTCTGCCCAAAGTGTGGAGGTGAAGCCAGGGTGATCGCCAGCATCGAGGATCAGCAGATTATCGACAAGATTCCATCCTTAGGTCCGTAAACGGTGCGTCCATGCACCACTTCTCTGGCTCACCTCATGAAGAAAGGCACATTCCCGCCACCCCCCGAGTTGCTGCCGGCAACGCGGGCCTCACCCGATTCAGGCTGGTTTGCATAGCGCTGGTTTTCACACTTCTCAACAGGGTACAGCAACAGAAGGATAGGTTGCCTGGTGGGGTATTGCCTGAACTAAGGTGGCAGGCCAGGAAGGCAGTGAAAGCGGGCGGATTCAACCGAAAATCCAGGGGGTTGAATAGATTGAGGCCGGATAGAGGGATATTTCAGGCATATCCAGCCTCCAGTTCTCAACGTTGTAATACAGGGGTGTTGTGGTTATTCTTCTTATACCTCACCCGTGGTGACGCCTCCGGCCGACATCACCATCGATGCCGTCGGACTTTTCACACCGGTAAGTCTGGGAACGGCGACCGCCTATGACGTGCTGGATGGCACCCTGATCCCCAGTTCGGACGGAGTCGACTACTACCGTCCCGGCAGTCACCAGATAACCTGGCGCGCCACCGATGCCGCGGGTAACACGGGCAGTGCAATCCAGACTGTGAATGTCATTCCGCTGGTCTCCTTCGCCAAGGATCAGACGACTACCGAGGGCACTGGGGTGCGTGTCCGGGTGATCCTTAACGGCTCAGCGGTCAGTTATCCGGTGACCGTACCCTACGTGCTGGCCGGATCGGCCGCCGTCGATGGCAGCGATCACGACCTGACCGACGGCGTCGCCACCATCTCCAGCGGACTCGAAACACAGCTTGAATTCACCACACTCGATGATGGGCCGGGTGAAGGCGCCGAACAGATCGTCATCACCATGGAGACACCTACCAACGCGGTGATGGGGGCTCACAGTATCCATACCATCCAACTACTCGAAGGCAATGTACCGCCACGGGTCGACTTGAGCGCCGATCAGGGCATGGGCATGACGCATACGGTGGTTAGCGAAGCTGGACCGGTGGTGATCAGCAGCCAGGTCACCGATCCCAACCTGGGTGATCAGCACAGCTATGACTGGAGCGCCACCGATAGCGCACTCTCAGACTTGGACACCGTCGGCGACCGCTACACCTTCGATCCCTCCATCCTGACTCCGGGGCTCTACACCCTGCGCCTCACCGTCAGTGACGGCAGCGCCAGCGACACCTCGGAACTTTCACTCAATGTGATCGCTGCCGCCCCCGATCTCAGTTCGACCCAGGACAGTGATGGCGACGGAACGGACGATGCCAGCGAAGGTTTTGGCGACAGCGACAACGACGGCGTGGCCGATTACCTCGACGCCATTGCAAGCGCCAATGTGCTGCAGGAACAGCGCGGGATGAACGACAACTACCTGATCGAGGGCGAACCCAGCCTGCGGTTACAGCTCGGACGCATCGCCCTGCAGCGTGACGACGGAGGCGCCCATGTCGGCATCGACGAGATTCAAAGCTTCGGCGGCTTTGACGGCGACAGCCAATACGACTACCCGGGCGGGCTGTTCGACTTCGTGATCGAAGAGGTGCCGGTGATCGGCCAGTCGGTGCAGATCGTTTTGCCGCAACTGGAGGCCATTCCCAGCAATGCGATCTATCGCAAAGCCCAATCGGGCGGCTGGCGCGACTTTGTCGTCGATGAAGCCAACAGCCTCGCCTCGGCACCCGGCTCGCAAGGCTACTGTCCACCTCCGGGGGATATTGGGTACATCGAGGGTCTCAACGAAGGCCACTGGTGCGTTCAGCTGACCCTTGAGGAGGGTGGTCCCAACGATGCCGACGGCCTCGCCAACAATGCCATCGAGGATCCGGGCGGCGTGGCTAGCCGAGTCAGCAGCACGGATAACTCCTCATCATCGAAAGGCGGAGGAGGGGGCGGTATTGACCTCCTGTTGCTGTGGCTCCTGTTATCGACGATGGCGTTCCGTACACGGACCAGCAAACAGAACGGCTTCATTCCCGGCAGGAGGTGTTTGCTTTCATCCAAGCCAGCCCATCACAAATAGCCCGATACGTCGTCAAGCACTCTGGATCCCGGCATACGCCGGGATGACGGCGTTTAAAGCAAATGCCATTTACCCAGAGACAGGTATTCAGCCTTTATAGCAACAGATTGATACCGAAGGTTGGATACTTGACTCCTGGTTTCTGTTGATCCTTCAACATTTGCAGGGCGAACGCCTGAGTGTAGCCAAGAACATAGTTTGTAAACGACAGGGTATAGGGATGAAACCTTCCGTTTTCCAATTGGATTGTTGATTTAATCCTATCCTGCACAATGAGATCCAGTAACTTACCCAGATCCCGGTTTTCAACAGCAACGAAACACAACCAATCAATGTCGTAGTCCACCACTTCATCAAACTCCTCCCACTCATCCCAATTTTCCGAGCGAAATCTTGCCGCTTCGGCGGAATCACGATTCAGTTTGATTGAATACTCCAGAAGCCGAAAGGTTCCATCATAGACCTTAGCCCCATCCGGTGACACAAACTCACCCTCAACGAGGCACTCATCGATTGCATCGATCCATTCGTTGTTTTGTGTCAACAGGGCGACAAAACCAGACATATCGATCAAATGACATAGGTAAGTGATCGACCGCACATCGCGTTGCTCGAAGTCTAAACTTTCTTCGAAGATTCGTTGCCTGTTCTTAATAAATAGCGATTGGGCCCGTCGCATGAAATCTGAAAAGGCCTGTTTGGCCTGTACTTCCTTCCTAAGTACTAGTAATGCAGCGCAGTACTCAATCGCATAAAACAGATCAAAAGTATCACTACGTTTAGAACATTCGATTGTTCGTTGGCGGTTATCAACAATCGCCTTGGCGTGACTTCGAAACTTCTCATTCTCTTGAAGAAGGTCAAGCATATATAGCCATCAAACCTATGACAAAAAACTGAACGCCTTATCCGCCGCGAAGAAACTGAGCGCTCCACCTATGGCGCCCCCCACCAGCCCACCGACCACAGCACCCACTGCAATGCCCACCGGGCCACCCGCGACACCGATCATCGCCCCGAGCTTGGCCCCCGCGACCCCACCGGCGATGCCACCCGCCGTAGCCCCGGCCTCCTGGGTTATCACACGAGCGCGTTGATCCTCCGGGGCATCCGCTATCCTCTTAATCGAGAATCCGACACCTACCACGGTCATGATGCCACCCCCGATCCTGGCCCCTTTTAGGATACGATTCGCGGTTTGTACCTGCCCTGGAGTAACCTCCCGAACCGCCTTCGCGGGGATTTCATTGACAACATGTGATTCCTTGAAGTCCTGGACATCGGCCTTTGCCCGCTCGACCGCGGCTATTTTCTGCTGCAACTTCACGTCGGCGTTACTGAGTTTCGCCGGATCCTGTCCGTTCGCCGTGCGGAGCTCCGTCCTCTGATCGAGCTTGAGTTGTGCCTGGTCTTTCAGTTTGTCCAGATCCCGCATCAAATCCGATGTGCTTAAGACCTGATTGCCTCCCAGCTTCTTCGGGTTGACCTGAACAAAATCCTGACGAGAAAAACGCTCCGGGTTCTCCTGGGCGAATTTGATGATACCTTCCAGATCATTGGTTACGGATATCCGGTCTGAACCTCTGGTCCGTTTATCACAATAAGGCCGCAGTTGTCGCAAAGTTACATTTTCCCGGGTATTTTTCGGACCACCTGACTCGAATTTACGGATATCCGATGGCCTAATACTCTCACCCGATCTGAGTTGCCCCATTGTAGGATCTTTTTCCCCAAGCGATCGGTACAAGAGATTTCCTCTCTGAGCTTCAGCCATGGCAGGTGCGCCCGCCGTCATGGACACCCCGGTTCCGGCGGTACCTCCACCGCTGATGAGCTGCCATGGATCAGAATTGTTCGGATCCGTTGAAGATTCGGGTTGAACGGAATCCGCTGTCGGAGCTTTCGCCTCGGACAACAGACTGTCCAGCGGAGTTGGCGTCGACTTCAAACGCTCCTCGGTGGTTGGTTCCTCTCTGAGTTGTATGCCTGTTGAAGAAGACGAAGATTTTGATTGGGCCACTGTCGACGAATCGGAGGATCCGTTATTCGTCGTCTGGGCGAATGCGCCATTTCGCCCAGAACTGCTGGGGATATTTTGGTTGTTGAGCATGACCGAAGTTCCTTCTCTGATTCCTTTGGGTGTGAAACTATCACCTTTTTCCAAGGCATGGATATCGGAGATAACCCTAACTCAGAAAATCTGCTCCTATATCCTCCACCCCCTATTTACCGGCCATCACCTGACTCCGGATGGCGGCCACATCCACAGTTTGCAGATAGTTCTCGATATTGGGGTAGAAACTGGCGTGATAGCCGTAGCCACCGTTGACGAACTCATCGATAGCCTGTTCCCGAGACCAATTCTGAAACACCATGCGATACATGGCGGAGATCACACCGGTACGGTCGCTGCCGTGCCAGCAGTGGATCAAAATCGGCTTTTACCCCAGGGCGTGGTGGTGTAAACGCCGTCGAGGAACAGCATGTGAAAGTGCACATTGAGATTTAGCGCACTGCCGAACCGCTGGATCAACGTCACCGCACCGGTCT
>JARRNW010000308.1:0-5260 GCA_037384565.1 Candidatus Thiodiazotropha sp. | reverse complement strand
GCTTACTTGGCTTTGATCAGACCCAGCTTCCAAGGCAATCTGTTGTAATCAGAGACACCAGAGTTTGGATCCACCCCCTGATACAGATACTCCAAATTGCAGGCATTAATGGTCATTTTCTGGTTGTAGCCAGAACGTATCATCTCACCATGGCTGATATCATTGGTCCACTTGGCACCACTGAACGACACGTTAGCAGCGCCAGCAAATGGATTCGACTGGGTATCTGCCAACGGTGTCCATGGGCCGTCCAGACTGGTAGATGTCCAGGAACGGAAATAGCGGGGTCCGTAAGCTTCGACCAACAGCAGATATTTGTTAGTGCCATCCACTTTATAAACGTTGGATGCTTCAAACAGCCTGCCCACTACGGAATCTCTCATCACAACCTCATAACCTGAGAAGTTAGGAAAGTTTCCGATGGACACTTTGGAACGATATAGATTGCCATCGTCTCCCGAGAAGAACAGGTGACAATAGTTATCATCGCAAATAACCCAGTAATCGATACCATTGTTCAGTCCATTGTTCAACAATGGTTTTGGCGCACTCCAGCCATTTGGGTTGCTGATATCGCTGTTGGTAGAGTATTTGGCGCCCCACTGATAAATCAGGTACCACTTATTATGCGGCTCAAAGTAAAACACCTGTGGAGCAACAGTACCGCCGGCTTGGGTGGTTGACATATCGGTCTGTTGCGCGGAACTGGCTTGAGACCAGTCGCTGAAGTTCATATAGACGCCACCATAGCCACCTCTAGTCTTATCAACAACCGATGCAAATACGTGGTACTGGTTATTGTATTTGACGATTGTCGGGTCTTTGATGGATAACCAATTCGGGTTACGCGGCGTTATCAAAGGATCCGTTGATGTCCAGCTGAATTTAGAAGGCAGATCACAGGTTTGGCCGCCCGTGGAGTCTCCGTTATCAGGGTTAGGTGTCGGGTTAGGGGATGGACTCGGGGACGGATTTGGCGCAGGGGTCGAGCCAACGGGGACAAATGACCACAATTGATTTCCCCCACTCCAATAGGTATACATCTGGACATCCGCGCCGAGCGCCTTGCTCATTCCCGCTACATCTACGGCTTTGCCACTGAAGGCTGAGGTAATGGAATAGAGGCCATTTCCCACATCATCGATATGCCAGCGCTGATTACTGCCGCCTGTATAAGTCCATTGTCGCAACTCGGCGCCATCATTTGCATTCCAGTTGAATACATCGAGCGACTTTCCGCTATGTGCGGGTCGTATTGAGTAGGTGCCATCACCAAGCGCGTGAACATCAAACTGCTGGTTCGTGCCACCGGTCTGTCTGTACTGGATAATATTTGCGCCATCATCCGAGCTACGCCCATAGACATCCAGATACATACCACTCAGGGAAGACTTGATATTGTATCTTCCATCGTCCAAAGCATATGCAGTTGAAATGGATGACACAAGAAGTGTCATCGCCACAGAAGCCTTGATATGCGTTACGCCCGAATAAAAATGTTTACTATTTTCCATGTCATCCCCTTTCTGATAAGTAATGCGACTTATCATAATTGATTACTTGACCTGATTGGTCCTGCAAGTTTGATCTAAGCACTCAGGCGAATTAGAGAAATACTCGTGGCAGCATCTGCAGGGTCATAATGAGTCAAACCCAGATTGTAATAGTCGGTTTCATTCGTTGATCATCAACTCAAGTTTCGGAGTCTAAATCGCGATTCAGACTCCGCCATTTGGGTGGGGCTCTACGGTCTGGGAAAGCGTCGGCCGCAGTGACGCGGCCGTCGAGCGCCCAGGATGGGTTTACAGTGGCTTTCCCAGACCGTCGAATCCCACTCAAACGGTCCTCAATAGTACTCTGAACTCCGAAACTTGAATGATCAATTACTTTGGATGTTGTTTCAGGTAGTCCATCAGCCAAGTCATGGCCGGACGTGGGGCACCATTGTCATAAATCAGGCCACTACCATCCACCCAGGTCCTACCGAATACATACCCCCACAGAGTGATACCTTTTACGGCAGGGTGGTTATAAAACAGTGGGAACTGCGTCTGCAGGATTCTCAATTGTTCCTGATCGTTGGTTTTGGCCACATCGTATTCTGAAATGTATATAGGCAGACCAAGCGACGCGATTTTATTCAGATTGCGTTCCAGGTCAGCATTCGACCAACCCTCTAGACCGTGAGCCTGCGCGCCGATGGCATCCACGACTCCCGCATTGACCGCAGGCCTGGCCATGGCAATAAAATCATCGGTATTCCAGCTCAACACGTTGTAGTCATTCAGAATCAACGTCGCGTTGGGGCAATATTTCCGTGCCAGTTGGAAGGATTTAATAATCCAGTCGTTACCAAAAGCACTTCTGGCATAGCCTGCCGGAGCATGGCCAGGTGTCGCTTCATTGACCACATCGATCATATCCACATCTGGATAACGACCACAGAAATCTCGAATCCACTCTTCAATTTCTGCCGCCTTTTCGGACGGACTCAGCGAATCGATCCATTGTGGGTACTGGGCGCCCCAAATAAGGGTATGTTCTTTGAATTGAAGGTTATGTTGCTTGGCATAGTTATACGCCGCATCCAGGCCACCCCAGTTATAAGAATCCCGCGAATATTCCACGGAACCCCATTTACCTTCATTTTCGGGAGTTATCTGATTCCAATATTGGGCAAAATCGGATCGCACACTGCCCGATGTCGTAATATTGCCTACAAAATGGCTACCGCTAGGGCTAGGTGTCGGGCTAGGTGTCGGGTTAGGGGACGGATTTGGCGACGGATTTGGAGCAGGAGTCGAGCCAACGGGGACAAATGACCACAATTGGTTTCCTCCACTCCAATAGGTGTACAGCTGGACATCCGCGCCGAGCGCCTTGCTCATTCCCGCTACATCTATGGCTTTGCCACTGAAGGCTGAGGTAATGGAATAGAGGCCATTTCCCGCATCATCGATACGCCAGCGCTGATTATTGCCGCCTGTGTAAGTCCATTGACGCAACTCGGCACCATCATTTGCATTCCAGTTGAATACATCGAGCGACTTTCCGCTGTGTGCAGGCCGAATTGAGTAGGTGCCATCACCAAGCGCGTGAACATCAAACTGCTGGTTCGTGCCACCGGTCTGTCTGTACTGGATAATGTTTGCGCCATCATCCGAGCTACGCCCATAGACATCCAGATACATACCACTCAAAGAAGACTTGATATTGTATCTTCCATCGTCCAAAGCATATGCAGTTGAAATAGATGACACTAGAAGCGCCATCGCCGCAGAAACTTTGATATGCGTTACGCCTGAATAAATATATTTACTACTTTCCATATCGTCCCCTTTCTAATAGGTAATGCGACTTATCCTAAATTGATTACTTGACGTGATTGGTTCTGTAAGTTTGATCTAAGCGCTCAGGCGAATTGGAGTAATTCCCCTGGCAGCATCTATATGGCCATATGAGTCAAACCGGATTTGAACAGTCGGCTTCATCGGCTGATTATCAATATAATTGACATCGATTTTAGATAACTGCGTCACATGTTTGTGACACAAAGTCGGACGGGGACAGACCACCGGCATCTCCGCGTCGACCAGCGCCCCTTCCATGGCGATGGGATAGAAGCAGCCACGGCGGAGAAACAGTGCACACTACCGTTCAGCATCGGTCAATTAGATGGCTGCAGCAAAAGGGTTTGGGTCGGATAGGCGAATTCAATGCCTCGCTGCTCAAAGACCTCGTTGATATTCAGGTTGATCGCCTGCTGTATATCCATGTAGAGGTTGTAGTCGGGACCAAGCACGTAGTAGACCGTCTCGAAGATCAACGCGTAGTCACCATACTTGAAGAAATGCGAGCGGTCGAAACGGGTTTTCTCCTGAGACTCGATCGCCTCGCGCATGATCTGCGGGATCCGCTGCAACTGTTCACGCTGGGTACCATAGGTCACGCCGATCTGGAACGCGACCCGACGTTCATACATCCGCCCATAGTTGCGCAGGCGGCTCTTGAGCAGATCAGAGTTGGAGAACACCAACTGCTCGCCGGAGAGGCTGCGAATCCGGGTGGTCTTGAGTCCTACGTGTTCCACACCTCCCATGTAATCGTCCACGATCACGAAATCGCCCACCACAAAGGGTTTGTCGATGAGAATCGAAAGAGAGGCAAACAGGTCACCGAGGATGTTCTGCACCGCCAGGGCCACCGCCACGCCACCGACACCCAGACCGGCTATCAGCGCGGTGACGTCGTACCCCAGGTTATCCAGAGTCAACAGGATGACCGCCAACCAGATCAGCCCCCGGGCGAACAGCCCGATAGCATTCAGAGCGGTGACGCTGGCCGGATTCTGCTTCATCTGCCGCTCACGATACACCCCCAGCGCATAGTTGAGACCCGTGCTGAACCAGACCCCCACCTGAACCAGCAGTGCTACGATCAACACCCTGTCGGCAATTGTCAGTACCCGGGTAGGCAGATCGGTGAACAGGGCTCCGGCATACAGGGCAAGAATCGTCAGCAGCCACCCCTGGGTGCTGTTGATGACTTTGATGACCCCATCGTCGATGAGGGTCTCGGTGCTCGTAGCGATCCTTGCCAGGCGTCGCCCGACCAGGTGAAGCAGCAGTTTCAGAATCTTGCCAGGCGTCGCCCGACCAGGTGAAGCAGCAGTTTCAGAATCAGATAACAAATCACCACCACAACAATCGCCACGACCCACATCTCCCAGGGCTTGCCGCTCAGTTGCAGATTGAGAGATTCGTTGAGGAAGGCTTTGATGCTTTCGTTCATGGCTGTTTCCGTGATTTACGTGAGTTGCGAGATCAGCGCATCAACAGCAGTTGTCGATAACCCTCATCGCGTAACGCCAGGGACTCTTCCAGGGCTTGCGCGAACTCGCGCTCGGACAAATCGAGCAGGACGCACAGTTCCTCTCGTGTCGCGTTTGATTCCACACCGTCCAGCAAACGCAGATTCAGGGTCAATCGGTCCCGATGTTCCGAGATACGCGGCTTCTTGATCCGTCCGGCCAGAATCCGCTGACGCTGCTCGACCTGGAGGTGTCGCTTGGCCTGTTCGAGTTGCATGGCCAATGGCAACACAAGATCGAACACCAGTGCGGTAAAGCGATCTGAATCCAGTACAGTTTCGGCGATTTCCAGCACAGGTGGATCGAATGTTACCGGTCGCCACACCAGCCGGTTGCCACCCACCGGATCATCATCAGCCGGATCGGGAGGAAACTTGTAAAAGCCCCAAC
>JARRNW010000307.1:0-5640 GCA_037384565.1 Candidatus Thiodiazotropha sp. | reverse complement strand
GCTGGTTGGTGCAGCCTTCGCTCTATGGCAGGCTTGTCAAAATCTTGGGTATCGAAGAAGTCCCGGAATGTCAGCCTGTCAGCGGTTGTTGGCATAGTCTAAGTCGCTCAACACCAAAGCCATGAGGACGGATCTGTGCTTGCGGAGAATTCCTTTCTAGTGGCATCCAGAAAAACCGGGAAAGACGACCCTGTATCTCGCTTGATAAGAGAAAAAACAGGTTGCAGCATCCCGATGCTTCGATCGTATTCTAATCTGCGCCTAAAATGATATCGATTTATGTAAAGTAATGATCCTCCGTTAGTTTGGATGTTCAATTAATCTTGCAGGTGTGAGCCTATGACGCAGAGCATGACTGATACTTTGCGGTTCCGGACAACGATAAGGCCCTGAGCGCAATTCAACGAGAAGTGTGTAAAGCGTGGATTAGGGCACTACGTCGGCGTAGTCAAAAGGGCGAAGTTTAAAAAGCTGATCAAGCTAGCAGGATGAGGTGTGCAATGATTTTAGCATCCGCATACAGGGTACACGCACCCGCTACCAGATGGGGGCGGAGAGTATCAAACTTTACGATAAAGCCGTCATCATGACCCGAGTGGAATGCACTACCAATGACCCTTCATTCTTTAAAATCCACCGTTGGGTGGAACAGCGTGACGGCTGGCAACAATTGAAACTGGCGTCACTGTGCAAAAATATCTATAGCCTGCACGAATGCTACATGACGATTTCTTTGTATTTTTGTCCAAGATTTCAGTGGTAAGTGACTATTTATGGAGGCACTTATCAATGTTCCTACAAGCCGATAAATATTACGACTTTCAATTATGTAGTAATGCAATGTCAATATTCTATACCCAATTTTTATGATTAAATATGAAATACCAGTTCACAAATCTAGTGCAAGGTATAAATAGTTTTCTGGCTAATATAGTTAGGCCAGAACATTTCTTCGATCGTGCAGGTAAATGAACACCCATCTGAATAAATCTACTCTGTGCGAATTCAAAACGATCATATTAATACATATCTCTAAGTTATTTAAAAACTGTTGTTGGAGATTACTCATGACACCAAAACAAACACAAATTTACACATTGCTTCTTATGGCGAAAAGTTATGAAGATATCGCTCATACGCTGAATATTTCAAAAGAAACGGTTAAAACCCACTGTAGAGAGATTTATCGCATGCATAGGGTTAAAAATCGTTGTGAGTTGATGGCGCAAGTCATTAATATTAAAAAAATCATCTCTTCAGAAAATTCCTTAAGTACCTACTGGCTCTGGTAATCCATCGCGTTCGTGATAAGAAGTTATCAATGATGTAACGCGCAAAGACTATTTTATCTAAGTCTTGAATTCTCTAGCAGTGGTTAACCACTGAGTATGCGTCTGTGTCCTTTTGTGGCTGCTTGATGAGATAGTCTGAATAGTTAATATGCAATGAAACGTAATAAAACCCCCTTTGGGGGGATATGCCTGGTATCAGTTATCAGCATAGAATCTAACGTAATGATTCACACTAGTCATAGGTGATATTGGATGTGGGAAAGCACTTCATTACGTGCATTGATAATGCCTACCCAGGTGGCACACCTGGTATATGTGCCGCCGTACTGTATTGAGACGTTTTGAATTAAATCAGAGTACACCAAAAGGTATGTGGGTTAGGATTAAACTCAAGGAGGTGTGAAATATATAATTGTTATCGTTATTGAAAAGGTTTTTGAATAACTTTGTTTTGGAATAGTTGATTAATAAACTCAGCAGTTGTAACTGCTATGGAGCAAGGGGTAATAAACAATGAATGTAATCAGATATATGAAAGCATTTCCAAGAGTACTTGCCGTTTTAGCAATAAGTATTTCGGCGGTTTTTTCCACTTCATCAGCATATGCGATGTGCAATGCGGGGTACACTTGCTTTAAAGACTATGAAGCTAACAAGTGGGGCCAAGTAAAAGATAACAACAGTAACTGGGGCTATTTTGGATGGAATGATCGACCGGATTGGTTTAAGAATTATGGCCGTACCCACAATAATTGTCTTTATCAGCATGCAGGGTATGGGGGCAGCAGGGTGCTTCTGAAAAGGGGGCAGTCCATCGTATGGAGAAATATAGTTTCTTCAAATAAATGGACAAAATCAGGTAGCTGCTACTAGTAATCAGGATACGGAGTGTCAGAGTGTATTGGACTCGTAGCGATTTTGCGTGTCTTGCTCACCGTTGACATCTTCGTCTTTCAGGCCCGGTGATAAACTTACTTCAGACGGCGTGGGTTATTCAGTACCAGTAATAGACGCACTGAAACCAACTTTCCAGAAGTGGTTGAAGCCGGGCCTTTTCCGAAACGGCGGAAGAAGTAGCGCTCTGGATTCACCGGTCTTTACGATTTCAGGGATCATAGTTCGCGGTGATCCGGGGCCGGCAGTGGCGTAGGAGATACTATGAAAAATAATCATTCAAATCGTCCATTTCAAAAAGCATTTCGGACTGTTTATGTACTTCCTGTGTTAACGGTTGTGCTTGGTTTTGTTTATTACTTAATTGAAACTGATCGGGATGACACCCCAGTGATATCAAAAAATATACAACCAAAAACTCTGTCAGCTGTACATAAGTCTCCCTACGAGATTGAGCAAAGGAAGGTTGTGTCCAAGCAAGAACCAGAGCCAGAGCCAGAACAAGAACCAGAGCTAGAACCAGAATTGGATTCAGAGGAGCGAGCTTCTATTCAGAGTGACTACACGGGTCCGCTCAGAGAGCTGGCGCCGACGGATGTGCAGTCTCAGTTGTTATATGAGGCAGAGGAAGCACTTGTTAAGACTTGTATGAATGAACGTGGGTTTGAATATATAGCTAATCCCTATGTCACGAAAACTGAACAGGAAAAATTAGAGCCAATTCCCCCAAAACCGGGAGATATAGAGGCCGCACGAATACGGGGCTATGGTATAGCCGAGTCTATCGATTTTGGAATACCGTCCAATAACGACAGTAAAGAAAGCGTCAATTCGGACAAAGAGATAAAGGCCGAAAATAGAGATAAAACGGACCCACAGGCGGATCCTAACGCAGACCTGCTAGCAAATATGAGTCCAGAACAACAACAGGCGTGGAATGAAGCGCTTTTTGGGAATATGGAGAACGATAATGTGGAAAGTTCTTCTGAAGATGGTGTAATAATTGGTGTAGAAATGCCTTCAGGAGGCGAAATCCGTTGGGACTCGAATTCGTGTCTGTCGAATGCGCGGCGTGAAATCTATGATAGTAGCTTGAAGCAGGTAGAAAACCAAATTGCAACGCAAGCTCTTGTCAATAATATTGCCACAGTTGCTAGTCAGGACGAGGAGTTTCAAGGCACATTGGAAGCATGGCGAAGTTGCATGTTGACTAATAATTTGCCCTACCAATATCCTGGAGAGGCGGCCATTGAGCTGCAGCGTGAATACAGTGAAGGGAAGCTTGATATGGATGCGTTGCAAAAGAAAGAGATTCACTATGCGAGCATCGAGGCGGCTTGCTTGCAGCAATATTCTGTAGTTGATGCCTATATTACTTCGGAGCAACGCGCGGAAGCAAAAATCAGGGAAACTGAAGCCGAGCAGATCAATGACTTGCATGCGGAATTTCAAAAAGCGTTGATTTCGGCAGAAAGATATGCCCCTTCTTATACAGAGAGGTAAACCGGACGAGTCAACTTTTAATCCGATTCTACCCGTAAGTAAAATTCGGCTTCTTAATGTGGGTGTCTGGATAGCACGCTCAGCGTTGGGGGCAACCAAACCGAGACGGTGGGTCAGGCCAAGATGGAGAACATCGCCCTGGCGAAATCCCTTGGCATCGGGGCCGCTTATCAGATCAGCGTCGGCGGAGCCATGAACACCTCGGTGGTGCTGGGTCAGGGCGAAGAGATCGGACTGGCCAAGGAGGTGATGGTTGGAAGCCAATACAATGTCACGGTCGGTGATGCCTACACGCTGACTGCTGAGAACAATATCGCCCTGACAGTCGATGGTGAAAACACCTATCTGAATATCACGAAAAATGACAATGTTACTCTTCAGATAGAGCCGTGTTTGCTCAGCATGCAAAAAGCGGATGGGGTGATTGCCCTGCAGATTGGTGAGGGCGACAGTGTGCTGCAGATGGCGTCGGACAACATTGGACTACAGGTAAAAGATAACAGTGTGGTGGTCAATGAAGAGGGTGTTTTTCTGGTGGGGGGTATGACAGAGGGTGAAGGTGAAGGTGGGAGTGATGTTAAAAGTGGCATGTTGTTGAACAAAGAGGGCGCTACCGCATTGCTCATTGGGAATGATGTGGATGTTATTGGCGAGAGTCTTATTAAGCTCAATTGCTGATTCTTGAGAAGCGCGCATGCCGCGAATGTGATAATCAGAAACACCCGGAGCTTAGCTACGGGGTACTGGTCAATTCTGGTTGATAGGGGGAATGTCGACGCACATACAGGAGAACCCAAATTGTGGTAGAGAGCGCAACCTTACACCGAAGGCTTGAGTGTTTAGATGCTTTCCGTTGCAGGTTGTGTAGTTTCAAACCACTCCAGAGGGGGTGGCAGCGCCATAGCTGAATATTCTAAATGAATAATTCTTCTATGATCGGGCTCCGAGGCCTTTCTCGAAGAATGAAATAACAGGGGATTCATCAGTAGAACATCGCCGGATAATTCTTCTATGATCGGGCTCCGAGGCCTTTCTCGAAGAATGAAATAACAGGGGATTCATCAGTAGAACATCGCCGGGATTGGCATTGCATTCAACGACCTCTGAGTGTGCTACGATTTTCAGGATTTCACTAGACTTGATTCTTCCCGCTTTATGAGTGCCTGGGACGACCCTTAACACGCCGGTTGCCGCGTTTGCTCTGTCCAGATGGATGCGTAGGGTTAGGGTATTGGCTAAATATTCAGCGGGCGGCTCGGTGTGTACTACGCCTTGTTTCTCGCTCCAAGGGCCAAAGCCACTGACCTCGTGTTTCGATGTTAATGCAATGGAAGTGTCCTGATGCCAGGCTACATTCCAATTTGCATCGGCTGTCTTGTCAAAGAATACGGACCTTACCGGGCGTGCATAATTTCCGAGGATTTCTTGTGCAATATCAATTAATGGAGAGGATGATGCCATTGCTTTGATGTAGGGCACTCTATTCATCAAATCCCTTATTCCGTAGTGATTGGGGGTTCCCTCAAAAACAGACAGCGCCTGTTGCAGGTTGGTTACGGCTTCATCTTTCAAAGCGCTCTGTATCAGATAGTATCCGTCTTTTAGATATTGTTGCTTCATGTCGCGGTGCTGGCTATTTCTGGGAGGCGTAGTTGCAGGGTACGCCGTTGGCTGGTTTCGGCAGTCTGGCTGGAGCGTAGCGAAATTCAGGAAGGCGTCCCAACGTGGTTCTTCCCGGATTCCGCTACGCTCCAGCCAGGCTACCGGGCGGTGTTCCTCATGTTACAGGATTCACAAGTACTTGGTCAGTGTTCAGGCCAGCAGGTTACCCGCCCCGACAATCATCAGCAATATTGCGCTGAGCCGTTCGATGCCGGGACGCCAGTTTTGCAGGCGCTCCCGCAGGCCGCTACCCAGATGGGCGAACAGGGTCCCGTACAGGAGGGAGGGT
>JARRNW010000306.1:0-5686 GCA_037384565.1 Candidatus Thiodiazotropha sp. | reverse complement strand
GTCCGATCTCAGGGAACGAATGGGCCGGCTCGGCGTCGATGCAATCAAGGAAGGCTTTTACGCCGAAGATAAACGGGCAGACATCCGGGTCTCTGCCGGCGGCACACAAGGCTTTAATCTACCCATAGAAATAAAAAGGGACAGCCATCGCGACCTATGGCGCGCAATTCGCGAACAGCTCATTGAGCGCTATACCCGCGACCCAGGCTCGGACGGGTTCGGTATCTACCTCGTATTCTGGTTCGGTGGTGAAAGAATGCCCTTGCCGCAGGAGGGAAAGAAACCGCGCAACGCCGCCGATCTTGAACTACGCCTACGATCATGGCGCGATGGGTTCATCTGCCATTAGCAGCTGTCGATATCTCGGATGACGGTATAAATAAGGCATCCAGCGCAATGATTTAAATCGGCTTCCGTGTGATTAAGTGCCAGATTTGAACACCGAAACTTGAGTTAGAAAGAAAAGTCACTATCCGCCGATTCGGCGGATAGTGACCCAGGGAACATCTGATCCATCCCACTTTTCGCGGCATGATCACTACAGTCCTGAATAAGGATCATCGATCTCAGAAGAGAAACCAGGCTCCCAGCATAAACTGGTTGTTGTTGGAGGCGCCACTCTTCTCGCCATTCAGCTTCTGGTAGTCGGTGTACTGAAGCGCGAACCGGGTGTTCAGCCAGGGGGTATAGTCGAGCTGCAGCATCCAGGCATCCCCATTCTGTTTTCCGGTTGTACCATCACCGTAGACGATCGCATCGGAAGAGGACATTGCCCCCCGGTAGCCGACGCTAGCGCCCCAGGTTTGGTGGGAATACCAGGTCAGGTCCGCCTTCATGGTATTGAGATACTGGTCACCAATACCTGGCGATGTTGCGTCGAGGGTTTGCTTCTCGTGGACGTAGTTGGCATCGAACGTCAGGGTGTTATTGTCCAGGACCGGATCTTGGCACTCATACCGAAGGTACCCAACTCCCAGTTCATACCATTCAGATCACCTGTATAGGCTAGACGCCAGTAGGGTGCGCTGTCCTTGATCGCCTTGCCGTCGACAGATTTGGAGTCGGTGTTGGCCGCTTCGTAGAGTCCCACCTCGGTGTAAAGGTGGTTGCTCCAGAAACCGTAAACGCTGCCCCCTGCCACGCTGCCGCCCAGGGAGGCGATCATCGGATCGGGGAAGGCGTATCCGTAACCGGCTTCAAACCAGGGAAAGCCCCACACTGGCGTGCTGTTCCAGGGGTCCTGCACCGTAGGGCTGTTGTTGAGCGAGAGACCCCAGGTGAGGTTACTGCCACCCAGCTTGGTGGTGTCAGCGTAGCGGATGTCGGTGTTGTCCAAGCTGAAGGCGCCGTCATCGGGTGTGTAGGTGATCTGAGCGAAGGTGCCAATTTTGTCGGATATGAGACCCGCATAGAAGATCGAGAGCTGTGATGGTAGGTCGAAGCGAGTATTGTCCTGGGTCGGATCGTTTGTTTTCTTGATCTTGCTCCAGGTGGTCTGGATCATCATCGACAGTGGCGCACCCAGGTCGATATCGAGCCCATCACTCTTGACCTGATCGGCGGTGGTGAGGGTATAGCCCTGCATCTTGAAAACACGGCCAAAGGTGTTGAGCTGCGGGAAGGCGGAGTGGCAGGCTGCACAGTTCATGCCGGTCTGGCGAGCGTACGAGGGCACCGCCTGGGCGGTGGACATCATGGTGAAGGAAAGCAGTACGACGCAGAGGGACAGCAGCCCCTTGATAGTTGTGTTTTTATGCATCTGGATAACTCCACTTGGTATGGTATATAAGCGGTGCGGGGCGGGTGCGTCCATGCCCACTAGCACACATTTTTTCCACGATTGGGAATGACAAGGGCAACGCGTGACCCGCAATGGGGTCACGCGTGGGCGTCACAAACGGATGCGTTGGGTGATCTGGTAAGGGGGAGAGAGGCGAAAGGCGTCGCTGGCGACTGTCGGAGATGGGGGTAGGCGGACCGCAAGTAGCTGGACCAATGTCGGGGAGGAATGGCCGATCCTGGTTAGATTCCCCTCATCTTCTGTACTCTGGTCGTTGTCATCTCTATCTTTGATCAGGGTGATGGAGGCGTTTTCTCTCTGCGGGGAATAGGGCGACGATAGGTCAGCGAAGCTGATGGGATGTAATGCGGCATCGATACTCGGGATGGTACCGCATGCTGAGAGACTCCAGCCCGGTGCAGTGAACACCAGGCAGAACCAGATCAGCAGACATACTGCTGGAAAGGCCAAGGGAGGTCGGTGACCGGATAAGGAATCCTGCATAGTCTCACGCCTCGGTGCCAGAGGAGATCCGGAAGTGGGGTTCCGAAGCTCCGACGGTAGCAGGTCCACTGCAGAAAATACTGCTATTGCCGTCCCAGGATGCACACCCTACACCCTCTACCTTAAACCAATCTTAACGCCGCCATGAAAGGGCTTTGATTTTCTGACCCTATCATCCTGTCCTTTACCCGGAGGGAGAAGAGATGTACGGTTTATAGTTCGCCTGTCTCTCAACCTCCGCAAACGCTTTAAAGTCAGGTTTGACAAGGGATAGCAGGTTTAGCGAGCAGATTAAGTGGAACAGCAGTGAAGACAGATAAATAAAACAGATTAAGAGGATGCCTGAAATGGAATTGGCGAAAGACGTGGAGGCAGGTCAAGCGATCTATTCACGCTTTGTTCTGTCCGTATATGATATCGATGTATTAAGAGAAACGTGTTTGAGAAATTATCTATTGGACAGCATACATTTGACTCAATAGGAATGAACTACTTGCTGCACTGTCTGCCAGGTACAATGGAAGAAAAATCGATTGTTTTCGATAACGCAGTAGAGGTATTGAACCCAGGAGGGAGTCTTTTTGGAGCAACATTGCTGCAAAAGGGCGTACATTTAGGATGGGTGGCGAAAAAACTCATGAGAATCTATAATCGAAAAGGAATTTTTTCCAATGCTTACGATAGCGTGGACGCGCTTGAAGAGATTCTCAAATCAAAGTTTTCGACTTACTCCATCGATATCTACGGGTGCGCTGCTGTCTTTTCAGGTCGGATATAAAATGCCTGCCAAACTGATGGTTACACGGTCATCTTGCTGACCAGTGTTTCATGCAAAACAGCCACGACAGATGATACGAGAGATGAAATCCATTTAGATTGCGCATCGTGGCGAACCGGTCAATCGGCGGTCTGCGCTACCTGAAGGGTTATCATTTCGGGCTGATCAGAGAGCGCCTGCGGGAACGTTCGATTCTGCTGAAGATTACCCCGCAACTGGTCCGCCTGTACGCTTTCCGTATTCCCGTCTACGAGGACGCGCCGACCCAGCCGATCAACCCCTACGGCACTTCCAAGACGCTCGCCCTCGCCTGCTCCTACCGATGCGCGCGGATCGCTCCCAACCGGTCGGCCTTGTCGGCTCCAGGTGTGAGCCCAAGCCTGTGAATCAATCACACCTTTGCACGTTCCAAAGAGTCCGCTACCCTAAACAACAACCGATGCGCCCGAGGCGACCCATGACACCAACGACCCGACCGATCCCCTATCCACCACCGTTCGTTATCTGGCTACTGCTGTTAAGCCTTGGGATGGCTGCACTGCCGGCCCTAGCCGCCGACAAGATGGAAATCTTCGAGCTCAAGGGCAGAACCTCGCAGGAGATGATCCCCCTGCTGCGGCCCTTCGTCGGACCCGACGGCACCGTCACCGGCATGAACAACCGGGTCATCGTACGCACCTCCCCGGAACGCATGGCGGAGATCCGCCGCATCATCGACGAGTTCGACCAGCCGCCCCGAAGACTGCTGATCCACGTGCGCGACAGCGCGCCGAGCAAAGACGAGGGGGACGAGATCCGTATCAGCGCAGGCAACCGTCACATCCGCATCGGCGAAGGCAACGGTCAGCACCTGAACCTCAAGCACTACTCCACCCGCACCCGCGAGGAGAACGTGCGCACGATACAGACCCTGGAAGGCGAGCCGGTTCTGATCCTCAACGGGGTCAGTCTCCCCGTGGTCACCGGCTCCGACTATGTGGCGGGAGCCGGCACGGGCAGTCGTCGGATCACCTATGGGTACAAAGACGTCGATTCCGGTTTCTACGCCATCGCCAACCTGATCGGCGACCGGGTGCAGGTCGAGATCACCCACCGCCGGGCGCGCCCGCTGTCGGGCAGCGGCGCGATAGACCACCGGGAGAGCCGCAATAGGGTCAGCGGCGCGGTCGGCGAATGGCTGCCGGTGGCCGTCAACTCGTCATCGAGCAGCCAGGACAGCAGTACCATCGGCAGCCAGCGAAGCACCGAATCGGCAACGGTCGACCGAGTCTGGCTGAAGGTCGAGGTATTGCCTTAGGCAAGCCGGCGAACACCGGCATTCCTTGTGATCCGGCCACGAATGCTGGCACCGGCCCGATCCCCGGCTACTGTTCACCCGCCAGCGCAGACCGCCCGGCTACGCCCAGCGTTCTTGGCCTCATAAAGCGCCGTATCGGCGCACCCATTCGCTCCGAACAGGGAGATGTCCGTATGGACTATCCCGTCTTTCATTAACACAAAACAGGTTTTCCTTTTGATTCTGACCAATACCAGTTTTGTTGGCCATGCTGGGCATGTACTCCACCTATCCAACGCTCCGCGCCGCGATTGATTTCCAGCCAGTTACACGCTCCATTTAGCAGGGCAAGCCCTGTATCAGTAATAGCTAATCGTGTTTGACGCATAGGGTGTGGTTCTTCGGGGTAGGTATCCACCACTGATATGGCCGGATTTCGTGCTTGCCAAAGCGGGCGTAAGGCCGAGACCAGCATGATGTCGCCTAGATAAGGCAGTGGTTCACACTCAGTCATGAGCAGATTGAATATAGCCCCAGGGCGTAAGGGGCCTTCTTCGCTGATAATATTGAGGGCAAGCTGCTCAGTAAGACCGAGTCCGTTTTCCTCCCAGGGTAGCTCTTTGAGAAAACGTTGAAAGGCATTGCGCATGAGTACCTGGGGCGTTTTTTCCTGTGTTAACCGCCAAAGCGTGGTTGGATTGTTATTTACAAGTGCATGCCAACAACGTGTGCCGTAGACGATATCTTTGGGGGTAATTGTCGTTCTTTGCGGCCATAGCACTAACATGCTCTCCATGGTCTGGCTGAGTTGACCAATGCCGATGAATTTCTTAACGCCTGGGAAACGATCGATTTGGATGCACTCAACGACGGTATTGTTCAGATCGAGTTCAGCCAAATGGGCGAGCACGTAGCTTTTACATAGCTGGTCGTAGGGGTCATGCTCAAACCACAAGACAACACGTTGGTAGTTATCTGGCAATGTACGGAGGGTGTTTTCCTGGTGGCGCAGGTCTTCGTCGGTTTTTTCGACTAAGTGGGCGTATTTTTCTGGTATCAGATCCGCAAGATCTCGGTGGATAAAGGCGCTGCGTATCGCGACAAATTCTTCTAGGGGATCGAAGTGCGGGACTGGGCCTTGAACAAAAGGATTGCTAACCTCTAAAAAATCACCTTTGAAGCCGCAGTGCTTCAATGCTTCTTTGATGTCATTGCCGCACCGGATATGCAGGGTTTTCATGTCTGCATCAGGTGATAGCGTTTTGTTCTCAGCCTGTTTCGTGGCAAGGTCCATCGCTTCGATATGCGCCTTTAACTTCGGCCATGTGGGCAAATCGTTTTCACGGGC
>JARRNW010000305.1:4621-11563 GCA_037384565.1 Candidatus Thiodiazotropha sp. | reverse complement strand
GTCGGTTTGAGCTTTGCCGAGTCCTCGTTTTTCCCCATTCCCCCTGATGTGATGCTGGCGCCCATGAGCATGGCCGAACCGGCCCGTGCCTGGTATTACGCAGCCCTGACCACCCTGGCATCGGTATTGGGGGGGCTGTTGGGCTATCTCATCGGGGTTTTCGCGATAGACTTTGTAGAGCCCTGGTTGCACAGCTGGGGTTATTGGGAAGTCTATCAGCAGACTCGGGATTGGTTCGATCACTGGGGTGTCTGGGCGATTTTTCTGGCCGGTTTTTCGCCTATTCCCTACAAAATTTTCACCATTACTGCCGGGGTGGTGGCAATGGCCCTGATGCCTTTTCTGATCGCATCCGCCATTGGCCGCGGTGCGCGTTTCTTTCTGGTTGCAGCACTCATGGCCTGGGGTGGACCGCGAATGGAACAGGTGCTGCACCGTTATATCGATCGCTTGGGCTGGATACTGGTGGGGGCATTCGCACTGTTGATTCTTTACCTCAAATGAGAGGTATCAGGTGTTTCGCAAGTTCAGTCGTGCATCTATGATCCGCTTTCCGGTAGGGTTTACCGGTCTGATGTGTTGTGCGCTGTTGTTTCTCGATGCCTGTACCTCCAAAGGCAGTGCGCCGGTCTACACACGGGAGACCCAGGCCGGTCCTAAGGTTGTCTCCGTACAACCCAGTCTGACGAAACAGGCCCGTAAACCCAATCGAATCAAGACCAATCGCACCTATTATCTGGTTCAACCCGGGGATACGCTCTATTCCATCGCCTGGCGCCACTACCTGGAACACAAGCAACTGGCGGCTTGGAATGGGGTCAAGGGTCCGGAATACGCGATCTATCCGGGGCAGCGCCTGCGACTCAAACCTCTTGAGCTGCGCAACAGAAAACGGGTGGAAAGGCAGCCGAAGATCGTCCAAAAGCGATCTTCAGCAACCAAGACAAAGCATTCCTCTGGGGCAACGAATCGCGCCAGTCAACCGGCCCCAAAGCCTTCCCCGGCCCGCAAAACCGCTCAATCACCGCCACCAAAGACGACTCCGGTCGCAGTACCGAAAAAGAACGTCAAGTTAACCTGGAGTTGGCCGACCAAAGGGAAGATCGTGCGAACTTTTTCTTCCCAGGACCACAATCGAAAAGGCGTTTGGATCAGCGGGCGGGAAGGGCAACCCGTTCGGGCGGCAGAGGCGGGCAAGGTAGTTTATGCGGGTGACGGGTTGGTGGGTTACGGGAATCTGGTTATCATCAAGCATGATCGAGACTACCTGAGTGCCTATGGATACAATCGAAAACTCCTGGTAAAAGAGGGTGATAAATTGGCCAAGGGTGATATTGTGGCATACATGGGTTCGCCGAACAGCGATGCGCAACCGGTGTTGCACTTTGAGATCAGGAAAAAGGGCAAGCCCATCAATCCACTACCCTTGCTGCCCAGACATCAGTAGTGGTCACAACATAATAAGCAGCAATGCGATGAGAGCGAGATGGAGATGAGAATGGTTGATACCCCAGTCGAGTCGGAAACCTCAGATGACAACACCACCGTGGAGGATGTCGAGGACAGCGAAATCATCCTGTCCAACGATCAGGAGGAAGACAGCGAAACCTCCTATGAAAAGGAAGAAATCAGTGATTCTCTGAAAAACCGGACTCTGGAAGCCAGTGATGCTCAGATGGATGCCACACGGCTCTATCTGAACGAGATTGGTATCTCGAAGCTGTTGACCGCTGAGGAAGAGGTTTACTTCGCGCGTTTGGCTCAGAAAGGTGAACGGGCTGCCCGTCAACGCATGATTGAGAGTAATCTGCGATTGGTAGTCAAGATTGCTCGGCGCTACATGAATCGAGGTCTGGCGCTGCTTGATCTTATCGAAGAGGGTAATTTGGGACTGATCCGGGCTGTGGAGAAATTTGATCCCGAGCGTGGATTCCGGTTTTCCACCTATGCCACCTGGTGGATACGTCAGACCATCGAGCGGGCGATCATGAACCAGACCCGCACCATCCGTCTGCCGATCCATGTGGTCAAAGAGATCAATGTCTATCTACGAGCAGCCCGCAAGCTGGCGCAATCCCTCGACCATGAGCCCAGTTCGGAGGAGATCGCCGAACTGCTGGACCGTCCCATCGACGAAGTGAAACGCATGCTTGGCTTGAATGAGCGGGTGACCTCGGTGGATACCCCGTTCGGTAAGGATGCGGACAAACCCCTGCTCGATACCATCGCCGATGAGAAAAACCTTGATCCCACAGTAGACATCCAGAATGACGGCTTGAATGCGAACCTGGATCGCTGGCTGAGTAAGCTCAATGACAAACAAAGGGAAGTGGTGGAGCGACGTTTTGGACTGCATGGCTATGAAAACTCAACCCTTGAACAGGTTGCGAACGAACTGGGTGTCACCCGGGAGCGAGTGCGCCAGATACAGATGGATGCACTGAGGCGATTGCGGGATATCCTGGAAAGAGACGGCTTTTCGGTCGAATCCATCTTCAAATAGCGGATCGTGATGCCCCGCGCCTGCTGCCTGCCAAGACAAGCGACCGGGTCACGTCCCCTGGAAGTGGCCTGCAGTGAGTGCGGTCTTGATCCCATTTGTCTGGTGCTCGACTATGCGGAACCCGAGAGTGGTGTCCCGGAAGGGATTCTTGACAGGCGTCAGCCGATATCCCGTGGTGAGTTGTTGATATCCCTCAATCAACCGTTCCACGCGATCTATGCGGTCAAATCGGGATCGTTCAAGGCGGTAACCCGAGATCTTTCCAACTCGGAACGGGTGGTGGGATTCTTTCTACCGGGGGATCTGATCGGAACCGATGGCCTGGCGACTGAACACTACTCCTATTCGGTGCGTGCGTTGGAGGAGAGCAGTGTCTGCCGTCTGGATGTTGACGCGCTCCCCCTGGCGGGCCGATCCCGCGATATGATCCAGGATGCTCTGATTACGCTTTTGGGTCAGGAGGTCGCAATGAACCATATGGTGACCACTTCGTTGATCCAACAGAATGCTGAGCAGCGTCTGGCTGCCTTTATCCTCTCCTTGGCGCGACGTTCTGAGATTCGGGGCCTTTCCAGCCAGGATCTCCGCCTGAGGATGTCACGGAGCGATATTGCCAGCTATCTTGGACTGGCTCGGGAAACCGTCAGTCGTATTTTGACCCGCTTTCAGAATTTGAATTGGATTCGATTACGCAAACATGCACTCCGGGTTCATGACCAGAAAGCCCTGGAACAGTTGTCCGTTTTGGATTAATGAGATTTGTTCTCAATATATTTCGTGTCAATTCGTAACAACACAACACCCATTGTCTGATGCGTGGCTCAATAGGGTTTGTGTTTTTTGTTTTATTTTCGCTTTTTTTGATCTGCGTCAATTAGTTATAAATAGCGCTTAAATAGTTGTTTTAACAGCAGCTTAAATAACCTCTTAGGACCCTTTAACAGGGCATTCTCGTATTGACATCTGCTCCAATTAAGAGTGATATATGTCACGTTGCGATTGTGGCATTTGACACAGTAGCGGCAGTAGGGGAATCCCTGCGTTTCCTTATTTCGTGGTTTTTTTCATTCATTTTGTTCTCTAATTGAGGGGGGTACATGGACGCCGCAGCCGAGCAAAAGTACAACTTTGACGTTGTGCGATGGTTTACCGTCATGGCCGTGGTCTATCTTGTGGTAGGCGCAACAGTGGGTGTGTACATCGCATCCGAATTGGCATGGCCATTTCTCAACTTTGATATTCAATATATCTCTTTTGGGCGTCTGCGCCCGCTCCACACCAATGCCGTAATCTTCGCCTTCGGTGGATGCGCATTGATGGCAACATCCTACTACAGCGTCCAGCGTACATGCGGCGTCAGGCTCTGGAGTGACAAGCTGGCCTGGTTTGTCTTCTGGGGTTGGAATCTGATCATCGTGCTGGCCGTCATCAGCTATCCCCTGGGTATCACCCAGTCCAAGGAGTATGCTGAGCTGGAGTGGCCGATCGACCTACTGATCGCGGTGGTCTGGCTGGTCTACACCTTCAACTTCCTGATGACCATTGCCATCCGTAAGACCTCGCACATCTACGTGTCGAACTGGTTTTTCCTCGGAATGATGGTGATGATCACCTATCTGCATGTGGTTAATAGCCTGGCCATTCCGGTCAGTCTGACCAAGTCTTACTCCCTGTTCTCCGGTGTACAGGACGCCATGATTCAGTGGTGGTGGGGGCATAACGCAGTAGGCTTCTATCTGACCGCGGGCTTCCTCGGCATGATGTACTACTTCGTACCCAAGCAGGCCGGCCGTCCGGTCTACTCCTATCGCCTCTCGGTGATCCACTTCTGGGCGCTGATGTTCGGTTATGTCTGGCTGGGTGCTCATCACCTGCAGTACACCGCGCTGCCTGACTGGACCGGTTCTCTGGGTGCCGCTGTTTCCCTGGCCATGATCATTCCCTCCTGGGGTGGCGCGGTAAACGGCATGATGACCCTGTCTGGTGCCTGGGACAAACTGCGTACCGACTACATCCTGCGTTTCATGATCATGTCTCTGGCCTTCTACGCCACACTCCGGCGCCCTGGGTTGGGTGGCTATGGTTGCTATCGGTTCCATCTATCACCTGATGATGCGTACCTTCCACACCGAGATGTGGTCCATGAAGCTGATCAACGCTCACTTCTGGACTGCCACCATCGGCTCTGTGGTCTACATCGTCGCCATGTGGGTATCCGGTATCATGCAGGGTCTGATGTGGCGTGCTTATGACGAGTACGGCACTCTGGCCTACACCTTCGCTGAATCTGTCGAAGCCATGCATCCCTACTACGCCATGCGTGCGGTGGGCGGCATGATCTTCCTGCTTGGCGCTGTGTTGATGCTGATCAATGTCGTCATGACTGTGCTGAAATCTTCCAGTGAAGGCAGTTTGCAGCAAGCTCGTACTGCCGCAGCAACGGCTTAACTTAAAGGGGGTTTCGCAAACATGGCGAATGATAACCAATCTGCAAACTTCCAGGAGAAGATGGAGAAAAACATCTGGTTGCTCCTGGTTATTCTGGCGATGGCGTTGTCCGTCGGTGGCCTGGTCGAGATCGTTCCTCTGTTCTTTATGAAGAGCACTATGGAATACAACAACGCACCTGAACTGGTCTGGCAGCGTCAGCCTGGGCAGACGTTGCACGACCATAAGCCCGGCGACGGTATGCGGCCCTACACCGCACTGGAACTGGCGGGTCGCGACATCTACCAGCGTGAGGGCTGCTACCTTTGTCACTCCCAGATGATCCGTCCGTTCCGTGATGAGAAGGAGCGCTATGGTCACTACTCCCTGGCATCGGAGTCGATGTACGATCACCCGTTCCAGTGGGGTTCCAAGCGTACCGGTCCTGACTTTGCGCGGCTTGGTGGTAAGTACTCCGACGACTGGCATCGTAAGCATCTGCGTGCTCCCCGTGCCGTGGTGCCGGAGTCTGTCATGCCAGGGTATCCTTTCCTGAAAGATCAGACAGTTGAGGGTGTGGATATGGCCACCCGTTTCACGGTCATGCGAATGATGGGCGTGCCGTATACTGATGAGGACATCGCAACTGCGGATGCCGAGTTGAAAGGTAAATCCGAAGAGGATGCGGTTGTAGCCTATCTGCAGGTCTTGGGCACAATGGCCAAAATCGACGAAAACAAGGTCTATCGTGAATAGCTTGAAAGAGTACTTTCACACTGACTGGGAGGCGATGACCGGCAATGATTGGGTCGGTCTGATCATGACGGTTGTCGCCTTCGTGCTCATGATCATCGTGTATTTCTACGCATTGCGTCCAAAGAACAAGGACAAACTGGAGCAGAACCGGTTTATCCCATTGGATGACGATGCATCTGATAGCGGAGACAAAAATGGCGGATAACAATCCTTTTCCGGGGGAAAACAACACCGGGCATATCTGGGACGACAACCTCCGGGAGCTCAGCAACCCGCCCCCACGCTGGTGGATGATAGCCTTCTGGGCATCGATTATCTGGTGGGTTGCCTATGGTTTCCTTTACCCCATGTGGCCAGTTGGTCAGGAACCGACTCAGGGACTCATGGGCTGGAGCCAGATGGATGAGTATCAAAAAGGTGTGGATGAGGTTGAAGCCATTCGCGCCGAGTATGAGACCAAACTCAAAGGCATGACAGCCAGTGAGATCCTTGCCGATCCCGGCCTTTCCCAATACGTGGTGGCTTCGGCCAAGGTGCTGTTCGGTGACAACTGTGCGGCCTGTCATGGTGGTGGTGGCCAGGGTAATGTGGGTTTCCCTGTTCTGGCGGATGACGACTGGCTCTATGGCGGTACCGTCGATACCATCCAGCAGACTGTCACCAACGGCCGTAGGGGTATTATGACCTCCCATGGCAAGATCCTGAGCGCTGCCGAGATCGATGGCTTGGCCGATGCGATTATGGCCGGGGATCCTACCTCAGATCCCAATTTCACTCAGAAGGGCTGTGTGGCTTGTCATGGCATGGACGGCAAGGGTATGGCCGTTCTGGGTTCTGCCAATCTCACGGATGGTATCTACCGGTTCATGCCGGATGAGGGGCAAACCCTGCGCGACAGCATCAAGTACACCATCACATATGGTGTCAACGATGCAACCGAACCCAAGACGCGCGATGCTGAAATGCCCTCGTTTAGTGACCGTCTGTCGGGCGACGACATCAAGAAGCTGGCCGTCTACGTGCATAGATTCGGCGGTGGTCAGTAAGTAAAGCCAAAATCGCTAGAGCACATTGTTCCACCATAGACGTGTGAGTCGAAAAGACTCACACGGTAGATAACAAGGGGATTGCTATGAACGGAGATGCAGTTTTTTGGGGCTCGATCATTAGCGTAGTGATCTGTGTCGTGATCATTATTTTTCTCGGCTTCAAAGTCGGCAAACTGATCAAAAGCGACGCAGACAAACATAGCGGTT
>JARRNW010000305.1:0-4616 GCA_037384565.1 Candidatus Thiodiazotropha sp. | reverse complement strand
TTCAGGAGCGAATCATGGAGGATGCGCTCGAATATTAGTTTTCGCTGATTAATTCTTCGGGAGATATTGATAAATCGCATTGGCTGGCCGAACTGCCAAGTCTTATGATTTTTTACATTCACCCCCCCTGGTTTCAGAGGAGTCGATCCGTTGAGTGCAAATGAAAATACCGCGACCAAAGAGTCGGTTGTTGATGAACTGTATGCTGAATCAGCTCACTGGCAACTGAATACTGGTGAAGAGACCATTCATGCAAAGCGCATGGGTGGCTACTGGCGGAAGATTAAGTGGCTCACGGCTTCATTATGGATCATCTTCTTCATCGGGCCTTATTTTCAATGGGATGGTCATCAGGCCGTTCTGTTCGATATTCCGAATCGTCAGTTTCATATCCTGGGTGCGACAATTCTTCCCCAGGATTTCTGGATGCTTTCGCTGACGTTGTTGTTCTTAGCCCTGCTGTTGGCGGTGGCGACCGCATTAGCGGGTCGCATCTATTGCGGTTTTTTCTGTTTTCAGACTGTTTGGACCGATATCTTTACCTGGCTTGAGGACAAACTCGAGGGGGCGCCGGCCAAAAGACGCAAACTCGACAATGCACCGCTCAGCCTGTCCAAGGTTCGTATCAAAATCACCAAACATCTGATCTGGCTGCTTATTTCTGTGATTACCGGAATCAGCTTCGTTGCCTGGTTTTACAACGCACAGGATCTTTGGCGTGATCTGTTGACCCTGCACGCCAGTCCGGTTGCCTATGGAACCATTGCCCTGTTTACCGCGGGTACCTACGTGCTGGCGGGTTACATGCGTGAGCAGGCCTGTTTCTGGCTCTGTCCCTACGCACGTATTCAGGGTGTCATGATCGACAAGACTACAGTCGTACCTTCCTACGATTTTCATCGCGGCGAACCCCGTGGCCGCATCGTGAAGGGACAGTCGGAAGAGGATCGTACCACTGGTGACTGTGTCGATTGTAAGCAGTGTATTGCAGTCTGTCCCACCGGTGTGGACATTCGTCAGGGTCAGCAGGAAGGCTGCATCATGTGTGCCCTCTGCATTGATGCCTGTGACGACGTGATGGAGAAAGTGGGGCGTCCCAAGGGACTGATTCGCTATGTTTCCTACGAGGCACTTGAGATCAACAAGGCGCCGCTGCCGCTCTACAAACGTCCCCGTGTCTGGGTCTATGGCTTCATCATGTCCCTTGCTCTGTCCGGTATTGTCTACGGTTTGACCTCCCTGGCGCCGCTTGAGATCAAGGTGCTGCATGACCGTCAACCATTGTTTGTACTGCAAAGTGATGGCAGTATCCAGAATAAATACACCATCAAGATTCTCAATAAACTTTCAGAGGATATCCCTGTCACATTGAGTGCGGAGGGTCCGGATGGGTTGATCATGGTGGATCCTGATGTGGTTACCACCGCTCGGCACGGCATGGTGACCGCACGAACGGTATTCCTGCGGGTTCCGGGTGCGATGCTCAAGACGGAAACCTCTCCAGTCGTGTTCAAAGTCCAAGGAAACGTGGGCGAACAGGAGTTAAAGAACACCCGTAAGAGTGTCTTTATTGGTCCTAGGAAGTAGGATTGAGATCTACGTGTGGTGTAGCGAATAATTGGCACATTTGTGGGCCTCTGATATGTGCCATTTATTCGATACGCCACACTAGTCTGTAGGGAGGCGGGCAGCGATGTCCGCCTTTTTTCTTTAAGTGATTATGATGTAATTGACTGTTATGGCAGATAAAAATTCAGCATGGCGGAGTCCCTGGGTGATTGCCTGGGTGGCTATGATCGTCATCTTTTTCACTATGAATGCGATCATGATCTATTTGGCTACGGACAATAATCCCGGTCTTGTGGTCGACGATTTTTATGATCGTGGCCAGGATTACGAAAAGAACATGTTGAAACGGCAGGCTAGAGACCCGAAGTGGAAGATGCGGATCGAACTGCCGCGAAAGATTGAGGTTGCTCAGAGCGTGGTCTGCCGTTTCACTGTTGTAGATAGAGAGGGTGCGCCAATCGATCGGGACGAAGTGGTTTTTCACGCCTATCGGCCTTCCGATGCCAAAAAGGATTTTTCGGTTCCCATGAAGCGGGTGGGCCCGGGCCTCTACGAGGCGAATGTGAGTTTTCCGCTGATCGGGGCCTGGGATACCCTGGTCAGTATCCGTAACGGAGAGGACGAATATAATACGCCAAAGAGGATTGGTGTCGGTATAGACTGGATCCCCTGATTGTGTCCCGCTCCGGCACTTCAGACCGCTGCTTCCACTGCAATCTTCCAATACCCCCCGATGATGAGGTTGTGGCTCAGATCGAAGGCGAGGAGCAGCATTTTTGCTGCCTCGGCTGCAAGGCGGTTTGCGAGGCGATCTATGCGGCGGGTCTCGAGGGCTTCTATGACCGAACCCCGGATGGGGTCGATCTGGCGCCCCCGCCTGAAATTCCTAAGGAACTGGCACTCTATGACCTTGATGATGTGCAGTCCGAGTTCGTGGGTGAATTGGGTGAAGAACGCGATATTCACCTGCTTATCGAGGGCATTCACTGCGCCGCCTGCGTGTGGCTGATCGAGCACACTCTGTTGCCCATGCCAGGGATCGTTTCCGCCCAGGTCAATCTCTCGGGGAAGCGACTGCATGTTAAATGGCACAACAATGCCATCACCCTATCTCAGATCATCAAACGTCTCGGAGAAATCGGCTACTCGGCGGTTCCCTACGATCCGGAAGCGGCGGATGGCGCACTGAAGAAGCAGAATCGTCATCTGTTGTACCGCATGGCATTCGCCGCGTTCGGCATGATGAATCTGATGTGGATATCGATTGCCCTGTATGCCGGCGCCAATGAGGGGGAATTCCGGCATATGTTTCAGTGGATCGGGTTCGCCCTGGCCACACCGGTGCTGCTCTACTCTGGATTTCCGTTTTACAAAGGTGCCTGGTCAGGATTGCGGAATCTGCATTTGGGCATGGATTTACCGATCGCCATCGGCGCCACCATCACCTATCTCTACTCGGTGTTTATTACGGTGACGGGAAGTGCCCAGGGTGAGGTTTACTACGATACCGTGGTGAATTTCATGTTCGTCATCCTGGTCGGGCGTTATCTGGAGGCGATGTCGAAACGTCAGGCGGTTGCCGCGACCCAGCGCCTGCTTGATCTGCAACCCCGGGTGGCTACCCGCATCGAGGCGGATGGGATAGAGAAGGTGGTACCGATCCGGGCAGTCGTCATTGGAGATCGGATTCTGGTGAAACCGGGTGAGCGGATACCGGTCGATGGTCTGGTCGTGACGGGGCAGAGCACGCTGGATGAGTCGATGTTGACCGGTGAATCCCAGCCGGTACTGAAAGCTCCGGGAGATTCCGTGTCCGCCGGCACCATCAATGGCCACGGAGTTCTGACCGTTGAGGTTTCCGGGCTACTGAAAAATACCGCCCTGGGGCGGATCATTCGGTTGGTTGAGGAGGCTCAGGGATCCAAGGCGCCTATTCAATGTCTGGCCGATCAGATTGTACCCTGGTTCGTGGCAGTGACCCTGGGACTGGCCACGCTCACCTTTCTGTTCTGGTTATCGACGAATTTTGAGGTTGCGCTGCTGGCGGCGACATCTGTCCTGATTATCACCTGTCCCTGCGCCTTCGGCTTGGCGACCCCGATGTCCATCGCGGTCGCCTCCGGGTTAGGGGCCAAGTACGGCATATTGGTCAAGAACGGGGAGGTGTTGGAGACGTTGTCCGCCATCAATCATGTGGTCTTTGACAAGACCGGAACCCTTACCGAAGGTGGACTGTCAGTAGTCGAAATCCACCTACCGGGAGAGACTTGGCGGGAGGATCAGGAACCTTCCGAGTCGCTGCGCCTCCTCATGGGTAAACTGGCGGCAATCGAGCGTCAATCCGAGCATCCTGTCGCGGCTTCCGTGGTGAACTGGTGCGATCGCCATCTCCGTGGAGAGAAGCGCCATACCTGCCAGCGTTTCGAGTACATTCCGGGTATGGGTGTTACTGCCGATGTGGAGGGAGATCGGCTGTGTGTCGGAAGCGAAGGACTACTGGCTCGAGAAGGTTGCCAGGGTTTCAATGATCTTGATGCCAGGGTCAAACAGCTGGATGAGCAGGGTGTGGGGTCGTTTCTCGTGGCTGTGAATGGGGCCACTCTGGGGCTGGTGGCGGTGGAAGATCGGATTCGCCCGGATGCCAAGGCCCTGATTTCGGCGCTCAAAGCCGATGGTCTGCAAGTGACGCTGCTGAGTGGTGATCGTCGTCGGGCCGCAGAGGCGATAGCACAACGTCTTGGGGGTATGGAGGTGATTGCCGAGGTCATGCCGGAACAGAAGGATCAGGTCATTCGACAGTTGCAAGAGGAGGGGAAACGGGTCGCCATGGTAGGTGATGGGGTCAATGATGCGCCGGCGTTGGTACGTGCCGATGTGGGCATCGCCATGGGATCAGGCACCGATGTGTCCATCGCCAGTGCCGATATCGTTCTGATGAGCAGTGAACTCGAACGGGTACGTCTCGCCATTGCACTGTCACGGCGGACCCTGCGCACGATCCGGCAAAACATCGGGATCTCGATCACCTACAATATCATCATGGTTCC
>JARRNW010000304.1:0-4769 GCA_037384565.1 Candidatus Thiodiazotropha sp. | reverse complement strand
GAACCGGGATCCAGGTTGGTATATGCCAGCGAGCGACTAGCATCCGCCTGGCGCCAGCCCTGATCAAACCCGTCCAGCATGTAGGCATAACGATTGTTTTGCGCATTACTGGTGTTGAGCGAGGAAAACCGTAGCCAGAAGCTTGAGTGCTTTTGAGTCAAGGTCAGTTCCCGCGCATAGGCGATATTCTTATGAAGCGGTGCGTTCGGGTCTGTCGGTATATTCTCGGCGCCATTGATACGCAAGTCGGTCAACAAAACTTCGGGGCGAAGCGGGTTGTCTTGTACCTGTTGCGGGAAAAAGCTGTTGTAACCGTGTTTACCGCCAAAGAACATCTCCCCCTGTGGGCTAAGATAGGCCGTATTTCGAAGAAAGGCCTTGCCTTGCAGGTTATCGTGGCGATTATAGGTGCGGAACTTACCCACTGCCGGGTCAAATCTTGTTAAGCCGTTGTTACCGGCTAACCAAAGGTTTCCCTCACCATCATCGAGAATGTCCATGATCAGGTCGCTTGCCGTGCCTTGCTTGTCATCAACCGTGACAAAATTCCCGGAAGTGGCATCGTAATAGCTCAGCCTGTCGGTGCCGATCCACATCCTACCCTTGCGATCCTCGCGAAGGGAGAGGATATTGTTACTGATCACCCCGTTACGCCCTGGCTCAAAGTTGTGGATGTCACCGTTGCGGGGATCGATTCGGCTCAACAGACCATCGCCCCCGATCCAAATAGTGCCGTCTGACGCCACCTCAACGGTGGTAGCCAGGTCGCTGCCCAGCCCGTTGATATCACCATCACGGGTACGGTAGCGGGTTACCTTGCCCGTTTCGGGAACGAAATGATCCACACCGAAACCGTAGGCTGCCCCCCACAAACCACCTTCTGAATCCATTGCCAGGTCCTGTAAGGTTCCATTGAGCAGGCCGATGTTTTCCACTGACTGGTATTTCGGACGCTTGAATTCACCACTGGCGGGATCGAAATGATCCAATCCCCGCTTGGTGGCGAGCCACAACCCGCCGCCTCCATCCGGCACGATATTGAAGACAATATCGCGACCTATCGCATCCGTGTCGTGCTCCTCGTGGCGAAAGTGTTTATAACGCTTGCGTGCCGGGTCGGATCGATTGATACCGAAACCTTGGGTGGCGACCCAGAGATGCCCCGAGTCATCCATGTAGAATGCGCTGATGTTAGGCCCACTCAGGCTTATGGGATTGCCTGCCTGGTACAAATGTTTTGCAAAACGGTGTTCGATCGGATCGTACTTGCTGATGTTGTTTTCGCAGGCTACCCAGATTATCCCGTTACGATCTTCCAGCACCTGCCAGACGGTATTGTCCGCCAGTGAAGCAGGATCGGATGGATCGTGCATATAGCTTTGGAACAGCCCGGTTTTCCGATCAAGCAACGCCAATCCTCCCCCCCAGCTCATAACCCACAGCCGCCCCCGGCTGTCTTCATACAGTCCCGTTACCGTATCGGAAGGCAGGCTTGTGCTGTTACCCGGCTGGTTTTTGTAGTGTTTGAAACCATCCAGGTCTGGATCATAGCGATCAAGGCCTCCTTCAGTGGCAAGCCATATTGTGCCTTGTTTGTCGATTAACAGCCCCCAGAGGCTGTTGTGGCTCAGACTGTGGGGCACAGCGGCATCGTGCAGATACTGTTTGAAGCTGTTGCTTGCTTTATCGAACACTGTAAGGCCACCGCCGTAACTTGCCAGCCACAGCCGTCCCTCGGTATCTTCCTGAATGCCGGAGATGTTGGCAGCACTCAGGTTGCTGGGATTTTCTGGATCCGAGATATAGCGGGTGAAACTGCCATCCGGGTTGAGGCGGTCCAGGCCCGCCTCGGTACCCGCCCAGATTGTGCCGTCGCTATCCTGGAACAGGTCCCAGACGTTGTTGTGGCTCAGACTGTTGGGATCATCCTTGTCGTGCCGATAGTGGATATAACGTTCATGCTCTAGATCGATACGGGTCAGGCCACCACCCCAGGTGACCGTCCACAACATGCCGTCACGATCCAACAGCAGGTCCCAGACCCAGTTGTCGCCAATGCTGTTGCTGTCGTTCGGGTCATGAAAATAGGTTTTGATTTCGCTGCCATCAAAGCGGTTCAGCCCAAAACGGGTACCGAACCAGATAAAGCCTGCTTGATCCTGCACGGCCGAGTAAACTTGAGCGTTGGAGATGCCTTCTTCCACCGTCAGCTGAGAAAAGAGAAGTTGTTCCGCTTCTTGTGCCTGGAGGTTGCTCTGCGCGAAACCTTTAATCGATATCAAGCACAGCAACAAGCTGAATAACAGTGTATCTATTGCGCGTAAATATCGGATAGCCACCTTTATTTACCAGACAGAATCAGGTTAACGCCAGCGGCTACGGCACGGCCTCCGCTAGCATCCGTTTCAAAAACCTCTGAACCTGCGAACTCAGCCGCAATAGCTGAGGTATCCTCTTCTGCATAATATTGCTCAAAAAACTTTACAGAATCTGAGTAGTGATGATCCCAACCAGGCGTATAGCTGACTTCTCCATAATTGTCGGTATCCGCCAGCATTGCCAAGGATGTCTGCTTGCCATAGTCATAGGCCAGCGATTTTTTGGTGTTAAAAGCAGAGTAGGTGGCATAGCCTGTATAGTAGGAACTAAAATGGTCGACCACTGCAGCGTGAGTATTTAAGTTGGTATAAGCTGAAACTTCAAGTGCCTGTATGCTCTTAATTACAGTAGGAGCAATACACAGCGCGTCGAGGCTAATTGCCTTCCATCGCAATGGCAGGATAATCTGATGCATCGGATTATGAGCAATATCTTGAGATGCCATGGTGCAACGGTGTCCAATATCTGCCATAGATACCCCAATAGCAACGTGGGGGGCTCTTTATTCAGCCCCGTTCAATAGGATAAACACACACCTCGGGCTTATCTACATCATCGGGTTCGTCCGTAGACGCGGTTGGGCTTTGCAGATCGGTGCACCTTAGGCTTTCGTCTCTCGGTGACAAATCCTATCCGGATCCGCTCCTGTCACCCTTCTAGGTCAAGGCGCTGGATGCTGCTACACCAGGGGAGATGACGTCTGACTTCTGGCCCTTTCTGCCCCAGTAAATACTCAGTTGCCCTGAGCTGTTTACGTGGTTGGACAATACTGTAAGTGAAATTAGAGTATAGTCACATCATCCTTGCTTATCAAGGCAGTAAACCGGAACCCGAATAAGCCAGCCGTCTACGCGCGACTTGTCACCAGGGCGCTTTCCGGATGCGCTTTGCCTCCATTCTTAGGCGTAAGTTACAAGGCATGAATGGCTGAGCAACTCCTGGTAGTTTGTGTCAATTAATGTCTGGCACATGAGCGGCAATCCTGCGCCGGTAGCGGTAGTCATGATTTTAGCCTCGTCAGAAAAGTTCGTGGGCAGTTTCAGTCGGAAATCCAGAGGGATGAATAGATTGAGGCCAGAGAGGGTCATTTCAGGCGTATCCTGCCTTGATGTTCAAGGGTGTTGCGTTTATTTCTTCTTACAGTTAATCTCGAGCGAATGGCACTGAGACTGAATTTAGGTCAACAGTTTGATTTGTCAAAAATCATGGAGGGTCTTAATTCTTATTCCTGTTATATAAAGAGTTTCGACCCCTTTACACGTGTCCCGTTACTTTAACCGCAAATGCGTGATTGCTAGACCTGACCTCATATCCCGCTTCGGTAATGTTAGCTGCAATTAGATTTCATCCCAAAAGTCTTCATGTTGATCTTCTGGCTGCCGGGGTATTAGTTATTGAAATTTTCGTGTTGGAGGCGAGCAAATCAACACGATGAATACACACGATAATTGGTGTCGATTCACTTGCCTGACTGGCAAAGTGGCGGATACAGGAGTGAAGGAGGAACAGTGAAAAGTAGAAATGTTTGGATTAGCATCGGGATATTTGTTGCCAGCCTGACAATCCTGGGTGCAATCATTTACCAGGCCGTTCGCATGGAAAAACCGACAGAATCCCAGGTGGATGAGCCTGAAAAATCTTCTGTCGAGAATTCCAACCATTGGATTGCACTGGTGATTGAGTTCACCAACGCCGAACATTCGAAGCAGTATCTGGAGGGTGCCCGCGAGGAAGCAAAAAGGCTGGGAGTGCGCCTTGAGATCCTGGATGCAAAAAGTAACAGAAAAATGATGGCGCATATGATCGACGATGCAATATTGCGTGACGCCGATGGGATCATGATCTCGCACGGATCGCCCGAAGCGCTTACTGCAAGCGTCAAACGCAGCCTTAACCGGGGCATCCCTGTCGTAGCTTTTGACTGTGAGATCCCACTTCCCGAAGTCACAAAGATTGATCAGGATGATAAGCGGATCGCAGAAGAGAGTCTTAGGCGAATCCTGAAGAATACGGGTGGCAAGGCTAATTTGGTTTTGATATGGGTGGGGGGGTATGCGCCAATGGATAAAAGGATGAATGTTTATCGCAGGTTCATGTCTGAATACCCCGGGTTGAAAGAGGTGGTCCGATTCGGGGAGGCAACCGCCGATACCGCCATGTACACGCAAATCAACATGAAGTCGGTTTTGGACTCTCATCCCGTCGGCACTATCAACGTGGTTTGGGCAACCTGGGACGAATTTGCCAAAGGAGCGGCTCAGGCCATAAAGGATGCGGGAAGAACAGAAATCAAGCTTTACGGTATAGACGTCTCCAACGAAGACTTAAAATATTTGCAAGACCCGAATAGTCCCTGGATAGAGACCGTTGCAGTTGATCCTAGAAGCATC
>JARRNW010000303.1:0-7534 GCA_037384565.1 Candidatus Thiodiazotropha sp. | reverse complement strand
GTCTTGGCGGGTGAGATGACGATCAGCATGGTTCAGGTTCCTGCGTCCGAATAGCCGTCCATCTTCGCTACACAAACGGAAAATTACAACCAGGGGTGGGTGTGGAAAATACTGGGTGGGTAGTGGTTGGGCAGGGGCTCGTGTTAGGCTTCCGGCTTCATTGAGTCGAGGTTCAGGAGACATGGATCAAACGAGCGATCACGTATTCGGACGGCTGTTGCCGGTCCTGCGCAACCTGTATGCGGAGACAACCGGCCTTGCCGCTGACGAGTCAGAACTTCAGTTATGGTATAACCGAGGCTATGCCGACGGCATGCTTGGCGCCATGTGTCAGTTGGGTTACGAACAGGCTTTACGGGATGAATTGCAGCCGTTCCCGGAACCGGTTTCACAGGAGAGCCCCTTCCTGCCCTGGGGCAAGGCTTATCGGCACGGCTACGAAACGGGGGAGAGGGAGACCTCGGAAGTTCTACCCCCAAACGGCTGAATATCTCGCAACGTGCCTTTAGAGTTAGCACTGCCAGTCGTTCAGCAGGGCAGAGGTTATGCGTCCACAATCGTAAATCAGAGGCAAGATACCCGTGAGGATCGTATCATTTAACACTAATGGGATCCGCGCCCGGGCCCACCAGCTACAGCAGCTCAAAACCGCCTATGATCCCGACGTGATCGGGATCCAGGAGTCCAAGGTTCAGGATCAGGATTTTCCCCTTGAGATGGTGGGGGCGCTGGATTACCGGGCCTGTTACCACGGCCAGAAGACCCACTATGGGGTGGCGCTGCTCTCCAAGAGCGAACCCCTGGCGGTGAGCAAAGGCTTTCCCTCGGATGGTGACGATGCCCAGCGCCGCCTGATTCTGGGTCGCTACCGCTCGCCCAAGGGGCGCGAATTCAGCGTGATCAACGGCTACTTCCCCCAGGGGGAGAGCCGGGATCACGCGGTGAAGTTTCCCGCCAAACAGAAATTCTACGCGGATCTGCTTGCCTATCTGCAGGCCCATCACAGCCCGGACGAACCTCTGCTGGTGGTGGGCGACATGAACGTGGCTCCCCTGGATACGGATATTGGAATCGGCGAGGACAACGCCAAGCGCTGGCTGAGGACCGGCAAGTGCAGTTTTCTTCCGGAAGAGAGGGATTGGTTGCAGGCCATCCTGGACTGGGGACTGCAGGACAGTTTTCGCGCCCTCAAACCGGACGTGGATGATCGGTTCAGCTGGTTCGACTACCGCAGCCGGGGGTTCGAAAAGGAACCCAAGCGGGGCCTGCGCATCGACCTGATGCTGGCCACCCGGCCCTTGATGGATGTCTGTAGCGATGTGGGTATCGCCTACGACATCCGCGCCATGGAGAAGCCGTCGGATCACTGTCCCGTGTGGGCGGAGTTCGATTTTTAGGCGCCCATGCCTGAGGTCACCCTGAGGTTCTACGAGGAGCTGAACGATTTTCTGCCATCCGCTCTGCGTAAGCGGGACCAGGTGCAGAATTTCCAGTCGGGCCAGAGTATCAAGCACCTGGTCGAAAAACTCGGGGTGCCCCATACGGAGATCGAAATCATCCTGGTCAACGGCCGTTCAGTGGGCCTCGACTACCAACTACGGGACGGTGACCGCATCAGTGTCTATCCCATGTTCGAGGCCTTGGATGTCAGTCCGCTGTTGAAACTGCGGGAAAGCCCCCTGAGAACCCCCCGTTTCCTGGCTGATGCGCACCTTGGCAAACTGGCGCGGCTGCTCCGGTTGGTGGGCTTCGATACCCATTTCAGCAATGATTTGGGGGATCGTGCCCTGGTGGACTGTTCGGTCTCTCAACAGCGGATTCTTCTGACCCGGGACCGGGCCCTGTTGATGCACCGTGATCTGACCCATGGCTGTTATGTGCATGCGATCGCCCCGCATCGGCAACTCGAAGAGGTGGTCGAGCGTTTTGATCTCGCTGCCCGGATGCTGCCCTTCAGTCGCTGCATGATGTGCAACGGAGTACTTGAGACGGGGGATCCGGTAGAGATTGCCGACAGGCTGCCCAATCGGGTGCGTCGCCACTATAATGAATTCTGGTTGTGCCGGGGTTGTGGCCGAGTGTACTGGAAAGGGAGTCACTATCGTCAGCTGTCTGCCTGGGTTGATGCGCTGCGAAAAAGGGGGAATTCATGATCAGACGGTGGTTGACGATCGGCACTGTGGCGCTGGCCGGCCTGATGTTTGCGCCCCCCTCGATGGGGGATTGCATCCGCACGGTCTTCAAGCACTATTGTCTGGGGGGGAGTTTCAGCCAATTGATCAGGGAAAGACCCTCGGACTGGGCCCCGGTGATCGACGGGGATCGGAGTGGGGTGGTCTATCGAAGTGAACGGGAGTTGATCTATGTGATGGCCTATCGGGATCACATTTATAAGATCCTTCGAACCTATGAGCCGGCGAATCAGGTAACCTTAAAAAAACTGCGGAGTCATCTGCAGAAGAAATACGGCCCTCCCGTGGATCGGAGCACCTTTCCGGACTATGTGCGCAACATGGCGGGTAAGATTGGCGCGGTTCGCCGGGGAGAAGGAGAGATGCAACTGCTCTGGCAGCTTCCGGGGGAGGCTTGGCACATCGAGTTGTGTTGGACCCGAAAACCCGGACTTTCAATCGCCTACCTGGCCAATGAGTTGGATACCGCACAAAAAAAGGCGCGTTTGGACGGGCTTTGAGCGGATTACTTTTAACCACCGATACATTCAGGAGTATCACTATGTGGAAACAAATCAAAAAACTTCTGCCTTTGCTATTGATCGCGGCATTGCTGCCTGCCTGCGGTGGAGGGGGTGGAGGCGATGATGGCGGCAATGATGACGGCGGCAACACAAACACATCCCTGAATTACTCGGGTGAGACCGGGCAGGCGACCCTGACCAGCGAGAATGCCGAGGCCGTGGCCACTGCCGGCGCTTCGGGCACCAAGCAGGCGACCACTACGGACAGTATCCCGATGAGCATGGTGTCGCGCAGTGACGCACCGGTCAGTCATGATGAGATCATGCAGGAGTTCGCAGGCTGGGTAGCGGAGGTGTTGCGGGATGGACCTGCCCAGGCTGCCCGAGGCGTCACCGCTGAACGCACCCAGGATCTGTCAGGGGAGCTTTGTGACAGTGGTAGTGTGGTTATCGAGTACCCGGATTCCGGGGTCGCGGGCAACTGGAGTATCGTATTCGACCAGTGTACTCGCAGCGTCACATACGGCTCGGGTAGCTACAGTTCAACCTTCGATGGCACCGTGGAAGGTGTCTACACCGATACCGGTGGTACTTTCCGTTTGGAATTACACTACGTGAACTTTACCGTCTCGGTTCACAGCTCAACGGTCGACTATACCGATACATTCAATATGTCCATGACCTGTACGGGTGACACCGAAGGTGCAGCGATCAGTTGTGACTACTATGCGGATTACCACGGCTACGATAACCGCACCTACCGGGTCAGTGACGTGACCGTTTCCGGGGATGCAAGCTCCGGTTTTTCGGTTTCGGTACGTGTCTATGATCCGGATTATGGGTATGTGACGGTTACCACCGAGGTACCGGTTACCTTCGGTTGTTCCGATGGCCGCCCCGATGCAGGACGGATTCGCATGGAGGGGGCTAATGGCACGGTAGCCACGGTTGAGTTCATCAGCTGTACCCAGTATGTGGTGACCTTCGCAAACGTGGGAACCACCTACACCTGGCCATAATGGTCTGCAGGCCGGGCGGCGCCCTGCGTCGCCCGGTTCGAGAACCGGGATCTGCCGGTTTATAGATCCCTGGAATGACTCAGGCAGGGTTGTTTATAAGCAGATCCGGCCCAGCAAGGCATCTCCAGAGTCGGCCAATCCCACTAACTCACAGTTGAGGATCCGATTCGTTGGATCCATCCCCTTCGGCGGGACCAGCACCACTCGCAGATAGTTGGGTGTGTAACCACTCCAACCCTGTTCCATGGATCCCTCCACCAGTATAGAGGTTCGACGGCCGATATAACGCTCCAGGGTCTGGCGTTTCTGTCGCTCCCCCAGTTGATGCAGGGCCTCGCTGCGCTGGCGTTTGACCTCGCGACTGATCGGGTCGGGCAAGCTTGCCGCCTTGGTGCCTTGCCTGGGGGAATAGGCGAAGATGTGCAGATGGCCGAACCCCAGAGTCTCGACGAAATCCAGGGTTTCGCGCCATTCCATTTCGGTTTCACCGGGAAAGCCCACGATGAGATCCGTGGTGACGTTGAAATCGACCACCCGCCGACGTGCGGTCTCCACCAGTTGCCGAAATTCGTCGCTCCGGCAGCGCCGGGACATGCGGCGCAGCACCGAGTCCGAGCCGCTTTGCAGGGGCAGGTGCAGATGGGGCATGAGACGGGAATTGTCGAACAGTCCCCAAAAGGCGTCGTCCAGTTCCCAGGGTTCGATAGAGCCGATGCGCAGCCGGGGCAGGGCGGTCTGTTTGAGAATTTGCTCAACCAGTTGGGTCAGTGAGCTTCCGATGTCGCTGCCGTAACCCCCGATGTGTACCCCGGTCAGCACCACCTCCTGGATACCTTCCTGGTGAAGCCGGTTGATCTCGGCGATGATTTCCGCCTCGGAGCGACTCTGTTCCTCACCCCGGGCCAGGGTCACGATGCAGAAGGTGCAACGGTAACGGCAACCGTCCTGGACCTTGATGAACGCCCGTTGCCGGCCCCGCTCCAGGAGTCCCGTGGCAGGGTTCTCCATGGCGGATTCCGGCATCATCCTGGACCTTGATGAACGCCCGTTGCCGGCCCCGCTCCAGGAGTCCCGTGGCAGGGTTCTCCATGGCGGATTCCGGCATCACATGCAGGTCGAGTTTCTGCTCGATGATCTCCACCAGGTTGGTCTTGTCCCGATTGTCCACCACCAGGTCCACCCCCTCGATCTGCTGGATCGCATCGGGTTCCAAAGTTGCGTAGCAGCCACTGACCACCAGACGCGCCTCGGGGTTCACACGTCCGCTGCGGCCGAGCAGTTTTCGGGATTTGCGTACCGCCTCCTGGGTGACCGCGCAGGTGTTGACCACCACCAGGTCGGCCTCCTCGGGCTGTTCGGTCATGCGGTGTCCCCGGGCCTGGAATTCCCGGCTCCAGGTCTCCAGCTCCGCTTCGTTGAGACGACAGCCGAGAGTCTTCAGATGTATGCGCATGGGATATCGATCCGCCTGGAGGTTCTTCAATGATGGGTGAGACGGGCAAAAGTAAAGATTCCGGATGGTGAATGCAAGCTGCCAGCCCGGTCATGAGAATCCCGGTATTAAGATGTCATTATCTCGTTCCCACGCTCTGCGTGGGAATGTATACATAGGTTTCGTCGTATTCGCCAGGTTATTGGCCAGGTTTGAGATGGCCGATGAGCCTAAGGTCTGCATTCCCACGCAGAGCGTGGGAACGAGTCTCTGGGGAACTCGGCAGACTCAGGTTTTGAGCTACCGATTAGGGTATAGTCGGGCCATGCAATGGTGGATACAGATAACAACCGCTCAGCAGGTATTGATCGTACTCGGGGCGCTCGGCTTGGGTCTGATGGCCTGGATCCTCGCCTGGGTGGCGCGGCTGCTCGATAATCAGCTCAAAGAGCAGCAGGCCCGGCTGCATCAGCGGCAGACTCAGCAGGAACAGTTGCAGGAACTGGAACGGCGACTGGCCCAGGATCAAGGCGCGTTGCGGGAGCTGCTCTCCGAACGGATCGCCAAAAGCATGCTCGCCCAGCAGCGGCTGTTGCACGGTATGCAGCAGAATCTACAGGAGCGTTCCGAGCGGCTGTTACAGATCCTTGAACGGCGTTTTGCGGAGATGCAGCAGCTGTTGGGTGGGGATGCGGGTCGCCTGCGACTGGAATTGCTGGAACAGTTCGAGACCCTGAAAAAGGCCGTTAGCGAAAACCTGGTAGATGGCCGCCTGCAGCAACAGGAGAAACTGGCCGAACTGGGTGAACGCCTCAGCCGTTCCCTGCGCGAGCACCGGGAGTTGTTTGACGAACACCAGATGCAAAGCATGCGGCGCCAGCAAGAGACGCTGCACGAGGGCATGGGCGAGGTGCGCAAGCAGGTGGCGGAGGCCCTGACGCAACATGCGGATAACCTGGGTAAGCGGGTTGTCAGCCTGACCGAGACCACGGATCAACGCCTCAAGGAGATCAGCGGTCAAGTGGAAAAACGCCTCAACGAAGGGTTTGAGAAGACCACAGAAACCTTCCAGCAGGTGCTGATCCATCTGACCCGCATCGATGAGGCGCAGAAAAAGATCACCGAGCTGTCGAGTAACGTGGTGTCTCTGCAGGAAGTGCTTGTGGACAAGCGTTCCCGGGGGGCGTTTGGGGAGGTGCAGTTGACCGCCCTGGTGCGTAATGTGATGCCGGAATCGGGATTTGCCCTGCAACACACCCTGAGCAATGGAAAGCGTGCTGATTGTGTATTGTTTTTACCTGATCCCACTGGAAATGTGGTCATAGATTCCAAGTTTCCCCTGGAGTCCTATCAGCGCATGATGGATGACCAGTTGGCCGAATCGGACCGGGTTCAAGCCCAACGACAGTTCCGTGGCGACATCCGTAAACACATGGAGGATATCGCCTCCCGCTATATTATCCCCGGTGAAACCTCTGACGGAGCGGTAATGTTCATCCCCGCCGAGGCGGTGTTCGCGGAGATCCACGCCCATTTTCCCGACCTGGTGGAAGAGGCCTTTCGCAAGCGTGTCTGGCTGGTTTCACCCACCACCATGATGGCGATACTCACCACGGCGAGGGCCGTCATGAAGGACGCCGCCACCCGCGAACAGGTGCATATCATTCAAGACCACCTGCGGGCATTGTCCCAGGACTTCGGGCGTTTCCAGACACGCATGGACAATCTGGCCCGGCACATCGGTCAGGCTCATCAGGATGTCAGTGATGTGAATATCTCGGCGCGCAAGATCACCTCACGTTTTGAGAGGATCGAAAAGGTGGAGTTGCAGGAGGAGTCGGTCGAAAAGGTGGAGTTGCAGGAGGAGTCGGGAGAGGATCTGCCGGTGTTTCGCAAGCAGACACTCATTGAGCAGGGTGAAGAGTGAATTCTGGCAAAATGTACAGGAGCAGTGTGACTAGTCAATTGCGATTATCGAAAGTGAAGTCATTCAGTCACTTGTCTTGGGCCTGGGCAGAGTGATCTATCCTAGATGCTTAGCGTAAAGGAAGATTACTAGGGTCCGTGAGAAAAAGGAGATCCTGATTTTTGATGGACGAAGGTGGCATCAAATCATCCATCCGAATAATTCGCAGAGGACAAGAACATAAAGTAGTTTAATTCCCTGCTATGCGATTTGTTCTTGATCAATCAAAGCAGAATTGTTTAGGATAACGGCGCAGTAAGCGTGGGGATATCCCCAAATAAATTATCGATTCAGTCAAGGGAGTTTGAAATAGGGAAGTTTTGTAGGAATGCTCTTACACATGGAAGTCTTGCCCGTCACGATCTCCTATCCCGCATTTTTATTTGATGCTCGTTTTTATTTTCGAACGACTCAGAGTTTAT
>JARRNW010000302.1:0-5174 GCA_037384565.1 Candidatus Thiodiazotropha sp. | reverse complement strand
AGACTTGGGGTGTCCATATATGTCTTATCTATATGATCTATATGCACCTTCCTTTCGATACTTCATAAGTTAACTTATTTATTTACAACATTACGAACCAAAAAACCCTTGCCGCTTTTATCTTGACTAATTTGTACTTTTAGTTGCTTCCCAACTCTAAGGTTGTCTAATATCTCTTTATCAATATTAGAAAAGTGAAAAAAAGCACTTCTTCCACCGCCAGAAATTTGTACAAACCCATAGCGCCTATCTGGAAATATCCTAATAACTTCTGCGTCAACAGTTTCTACTGTGTTCTCTTTGGCTTCTAAATCATGAACTGTTTTAACAAATATTCCCTTCTCATTCTTCGCAATATCACAAAGTAATTTGTCACCATCAAAAACCCAAACCCTCTATCTAAGTCCCACCAGTCAACTGTTGCAATAATAGCTTTTGCTAGGATTTCTTCAAATACCCTATCTACAGACTCCTGTGGATTATTCTCACTTAAAGTAATGAATTTTGATAGACTATTTACAACTTCTCTTTGAGATTCAAATTGCTCTCCATTTTCAGGAACAACCAAGTTTGCTGCGTCCTCTCGAATAATATAGTCGTAAAAAACACTTCTAATTTTATTCATTTTCTCCCTATAGCCACAGTCTGCGTGATATATCCCTCGAATTTGATCGGCCATATCGTGATTTACTATGGCTGTCGTAAGCGCCATTTGTTCGAAAAAAATAGAATTGAATAAAGAAAGTTCCAAATGCCTTAGTCCGCTATGTGTTATAGCCACTCTTTGATTTGGTTCTATATTTTTCACAGAAGAGTCAAAAGGCTCTATCAATCCAGCCTCCAAAAGACATAAGACTGCCGCATCTAGCGCTGCTTCTGAGCATCCTAATGAATCGAAATAATTTGACAGAGACTGCATATTCAAGTGTTTATCTTCAACAGTCCTAGCGGCATTTTTAACAGCCTTCAGCAACGACAGTATACGCACGTTCAAAAGAGGAGATTGTTTAACAGATTCGCTTACCTGAAATATTGGCAATATAAAATGATTGTCATTCGGTTTATATACCTCATAATCCCCCTTCATTAAAGCATTCATGAATTTTGAATAACTAAGGTTGGCAACTCCACCTGACACTACAGCTTTCAACAAATCACCAATTTGGTATACCGTTGATGTTATTACTCTTTGCGATAACTCCAAGGTTCTCCTAATATTATAATTGGCTATTTCACCAATTGTTTTCGAAGTATATTCATTATCAACAAAAACATCTTCAATGATTGATGCAAAACCTTCAAGGTTCTTGATTGAAATACGAATGCCTTTTTTTGACATGTACTCACGGCGATCTTTCTCGCTAGATAACGCCTCAATTTTGTTTCTAATAAAATCAATCCTCTTTCTAAATACTTCTCTAGGCGGTGGTGTTGGCAGAAAGAATGACTTGGATTTATAGATTGAGTACAAATCTGTTTTAGAGAATGACCATGCTGATTTATCAGTAACTGGAAAAAGTAAAATACAATGATTCACAGCTCGACGAAGAGACTGAGAAAATTGGAATATTTCTTTTTTAAATTCAGGAGAAAACTCATCTGTATTGTCTATCAATATTATCGGCAACTTCTTTCTATTGCTGACAACGTCAGCCAAAATACGCCTTAAATATCCTTCTCTATCATTCTCAACTTTTTCATCAAGATATACACTAAACTTTTCCTTGAATGCATCAGGGTCTCTCTTATACAGGAGAGCATCTACACCCTTACTACGGCGTTTATAGTCAGAATAATATAATCCTCTAAGTTGCTCCCATGATGGGGAATTCTCATCGTAGAGAATAGATTCTAATTTACTTATCAATGTTTCTGTGAGCCATTGTAGTGCTGTATCTTCCCTCCCAGATGAATCTAAACAATTTACACTAACCACAACACATTGTTTTCTCAAAATGGGCGATAATGTTCTTTTAAAGAAACGATCAAGAAAAGTCGTTTTTCCAGCGCCAGTTGGGCCTACTACAAAAACAGTCTGACCACTTTCCACTTCAACAGCCTGCTGTATAAGTCTATTCAGTTCATCATCTACTTGTTTATCAGGTGGCGAGATATTACCAAGAACATTGGCTGTTATCTTTTCCAGGGCAAAATCGGCTATACGACTTTCTCTCGTTTCAACAAAACACTCTAAGAGCAAATCCTCGTCTTGATCCCCTGTAAGACGACTAAAAAATGCTGTAAATACTTGATCTAGATCAAATGCAATATTTGACTTTGGTTGGATTTTTATTTCACGTTCTTGTAAAGGCGACTTCAATGTTTGCGACAAAAGTATTCTTTTATTTTGGATCTGATCGAAATGCGCGGAATAAAGTTTTTTTCCAAAGCAACATTTTGAAAGCAACTCATAGAACACAGTAAAGTCATTCTGAATAGCCTCAAAACTCGGAAATACAAAGGATTTTTGAGACTTATAGTTAGCTCCCGAAACAAAGCTTTTAAAAATTATCCAACGCATGCCATCTGAAAGTACGGCAATCGTTATTCCATTTGGCGCAGCATAGCCCTCTGCCTGCTCTATTCCGTCTTGAACATCTAGAAGCGTGTTGCCTGATAATTTTAAATGTCTAACTTTTGTTAACTCTTTAGTGGGTACAGATAAAACCCCTAATCGTTTTGCCTCTAAAACAAAGGCCTTTTTATCCGCTGATGATACAATGAAGTCAGAAAACCCATTATCCTGTTTCCTTTCTGCACCAATGTCTGAATAAGACCATCCCAGAACATCTGTCAAAATTCTTAAAATAATCTGTATCTTTGCATCTTCTTCAGACGTTATGTTTTCAATATTCTTTTTCACATCTTCAACTATTGAAGAAAATATTCCTTGTGCATCATCTACGCTCATTTGCTAAATGCCTTCTATATTATCAAGTTAAGAGATCTTGAATCTCAACGTCCGCTTTGGGTTGGCTACAGTCTATTGCACTGCATAAAACTTAGGTCTACTTTGGAGTGCTAGGTTTATCGAAACATAATAGTTCAATCTTCCGATGCTGGCCGGAATGCGACCCGGAGCAGTCTTTCACTCGAGGCGTTCGTCTACCCATCGAACCATTGCCACAATCATTCCACCCCGGGAACCGAAATCGTCATACACGGATTGACGGGTTATGCCTGCTGCTTTGGCAATCCCGGCCAACGAAGCATCAGCTCCCTCAATGCTGATCAAGTCCCATGCAGCATCAAGAAGCCGAGCATGGTGCGGTCTTATCGCTGCTAGAAGGGAACCTGCACCACCTCACGGGGGGCGGTGCGCGCCTCGACACGGCGGCCATGGCGCACTGCGGGACCGCCGATGGCGCTGCTGTCGCGGGTCATCACCCGCAGGGTCTGTGCACCGCTGGCGTTTCCGCACATGGCAGCCAGGAAAAATGTTACTAATATTAAAAAGATTCGCTGCGATCGAAACAGCATCGACGGACAGATCCGCGCGGTGCTGTTCGACGGCGTGATGACCTCCTATCCCTTCGCGGTCTGGGGTGCGCGCTTCAAGTACGCCCCCAGCGATGGCTTCCGGGGCAAGATCGGCGCCTGCCAGCTGACCGAGAAGATGTGGGACCCTCAGGAGCACGGCGTCGACTTCGCCTTCCGTAGCAGCGACGGCGTCTCCCTGATGACCCAGCTGGATTCCGGTGCGGCAAGCCGCATCCTATCGGCCATCGAAGCGTAGGGTGCGGCTCGCCGCACCGAACAGGGTCGAATGACAGGATCACAATGCCATCAAGGTAAATTTTGCAGCGCCGTCATTCAGCGCGTTCAATCATTGACCGGATTCGGAGGAGCAAGCAGATGATCAAACTGGATTCATCCTCGGTGCGTCTCGATGCCACCGCCACGGACAAGACCGACGCCATCCGCCAGGTCGGCCGGCTGCTGGTCGACGCCGGGTTCATCGAACCGGCCTATGTGGAGAGCCTGCTGGCCCGCGAACGGGTGGCCAACACCTTTCTTGGCAACGGCATCGCCATTCCCCACGGGGTGCCCAAGGACCGGGACCTGATCAAGCAGACCGGTGTCGCGGTGCTGCAGCTGCCCCAGGGCGTGGAATGGAATCCGGGCGACCGGGTGCATCTGGTGGTCGGCATCGCCGCCCGATCGGACGAGCACCTGCAGATCCTCACCAACCTGACTGACGTGCTGGGCAATCCGGAGGAGGCGGCGCGGCTGGCCCACACCCTCGATCCGACAGACATCACGCAGCGGCTTTCCGTGTCGTCTGCTGAGACATCGGAGCGGGCCAGGGAAGCGCCGCCGGAGGATCTGTCCCACCATTTCGACGTGGTCATCGACAGCCCCCACGGCCTGCACGCCCGGCCCGCCACCGCCCTGGTGGAGATCGCCAAGGGCTTCAGCGCCGACATCCGCCTGCGCCATGGCGACCGGGTGGGCAACGCCAAGAGCCTGATCGCAGTGCTCAACCTGGGCGTCAACACTGGCGCCACCCTGCGCGTCATGGCCGAGGGTGTCGATGCGGAGGCGGCGCTGGCGGCTCTGCGCGAGGCGTTCGCACAGGGGCTCGAAGAGGAGGAAACCGAGACAGCGGCGCTCGAAATCCCGCGCATCGAGTGGCAAGGCGCCACCCTGGCCGGCGTCGCCGCCTCTCCCGGCATGGCCGCCGGACCGGTCTGGCAGTTCCAGCGCAGCAAGATCGTGGTGGCCGCCACCGCGCGCGATCCCGCCGCCGAGTCGCAGCGGCTCGCCCGCGCCCTGGAGAGCGCCAAGCGCGAGCTGGCGGAGCTCCATGACGAGGTCAGACAGAACGCGGGCGCGGGCCGCGCCGCCATCTTCAAGGCCCATGCGGAGTTCCTCGAGGACCGGGGCCTGATCGATGCGGCCGAGGCCATGATCCAACAGGAGTCCCGCAGCGCCGGCTATGCCTGGGAACAGAGCTATCTGCAGCAGGCCCAGCGTCTGGCCGCGCTGGAGGATCCGCTGCTGGCGGCCCGCGCGGTCGACCTGCGCGACGTGGGCCGGCGGGTGCTGCATCTGCTGGCCGAGCGCATCGAGGACGCACCCAAGCTGCCGGATACCCCGGTGATCCTGATCGCCGACGACCTCACCCCGTCTGACACCGCACAGCTCGATCCGGCCCTGGCGCTGGGCGTCTG
>JARRNW010000301.1:0-4798 GCA_037384565.1 Candidatus Thiodiazotropha sp. | reverse complement strand
GAATGCGGACGTTAAAATACCCAAACGAACCTTCAGTCTATTGGCCAGTCATCGATTTGATGAAGATGTCACGCTCAGCGCCGCCTACTACTTCACCGATGAACTGGAATGGCCAGGAGAAGGGGATGCGGTACCCAACTACAGTCGTTTCGATGTCAAAGTAAACAAGCAGATCCATCTCAACCAGTCAAAGCTCGATCTGTCACTGATTTATCAAAATCTGCACAACAAAAACTACGACTTCTATCACGAAAAGGTGAATAACGGTCACAATGTCTGGGAACCCAGGGCGTACCTGCAAGCCAGGCTAGCCTTTTAGTAGAACCGATTGAGATGTTGAAATCTTTCAGACAACCATGCCAAACATTTTCGGAATGGAAGTGTGATTATCGTCTGACCTTTGCTCACCGTCGGTGCGGTCCGATCTCCAGGGTCTTTCAATATCTATTTCTAGTGTCTGTTTCATGGTTGGTAGCTACCTGCCCTCTTGCCGATGAAAACGCGAACAATATTCTGATTCTGCTCAGTGATAACGATGACGTATACCTGGATGTGGCAACCACAATCACCAACACAACCATAAAATATTGTCGTAATCACGAACTCAAGTGTCAAAACAGCAATTTTGATATCGTTCAGATCTCATCCTACGGAGCACAACCTAGCAGGGATCACGGACTGATCATCTCGTTGGGTATCCAGGCTGCAAATTTCAGCCAGGAAAACTTCCCTGGAACTCCCACTCTATCCGCCCTGATCCCGAAGAACCTCACTCCGAACGAGAACACCACAAAAAACAACCCTCAACAGCACTTTCTGTTTCTCGATCAGCCCATCGAAAACAGCCTGCTCCTGATCAAGGTGCTGTCGGAGCGTTTCAGAAACATCGGTGTCCTGATGGACCCACAAAATACGCAGATGCAAACCCGATTGAACGACCTCGCCCGTACCCTGGACCTGAACATTCACATGGAACAGGTGGCATCGACGGAGGCTATTGGTGCGTCATTGAGCCGTATCCTCGACGATATCGACATATTTCTCGCCTTGCCGGACAGCAATATTCATAATAAAACCACGGTCTCGTATATTCTGCTCTCGACTTATCGCAAGCGGATACCATTGATCGGATTCTCCTCGGCTTATGTCAAGGCCGGAGCGCTCGCGGCGGTCTACTCATCACCCCAGGACATCGCCGATCAAGTCAGGGATAATATTGTGGATTTTTTCAAAGGTAAGAAACTACCTAAATACCAGCAAATGGATAGGTATTTTTCGGTTCTGTTCAATACCGATGTAGCCCGTTCACTGGGCTTTCCTATCAAATCTGAAACCCGTCTCAAAGACAGTATTATGGAACTGGCGCCAAAATGATTCTGAGAAAACTGAGATCACTCAAGTTTCAGGCACTCATGATCGGCTTGCTGCCAGCCTCGATCCTCGCCTTGCTGCTGACAATCTATCTGATCAGCACCCAGCTCGAACGCCTCAATGAGCTGTTTGACGAACGGGGTGAATCCATCGCAAGCCAGTCTGCCGCAATCAGTGTGTACGGGATATTTACCCGGGACAAGTCGATCCTGGAAATGAGCCTCAGACCGATCTTCCTGCAGCAGGATGTACACAGCATCAAGGTATTCGACGCCACGGACAGCCTGCTCTCGTATATGGTTAAAAACGACGTGGAAAGCAGCGCCGATCTCTCGGACTTCAGCGCCCCTTCCATCTACCTGGTCGAGGATATCGAGATCAGCGACTACCCGGATCAATCCCGCGACGCCCCCAAGAACAACCCGGAAAGCCTGGGCCATGTAATCCTGACTCTGAGTAAAACCCGGCTGAACGAAAACAAGATCAGCATCATCACCAATACGACGATCATGCTGGTGTTCGGCCTGATCACAACCGCCTTCTTCTCACTGGCGATCAGTCGCACAATGATCAACCCCATCACACGCCTCACCCAAGCGGTGTCGCGCATGCGCGAGGGTGATCTCTCAGTACGGGTACCGGAAGTATCCAAAGGCGAAATCCGAAGTCTGGAAGAAGGCTTCAATGCCATGACTAACCGGATACTCCATTCCCATGAGACGATGCAGCAGCAGATCGATCAGGCCACTGCGGAACTCACCGAAACCCTGGAAGCCATCGAGATTCAGAACGTCGAACTTGATCTGGCGAAAAAACGGGCGCTTTCGGCCAGCAAGGCAAAGTCGGAATTCCTGGCCAATATGAGTCATGAAATTCGAACCCCGATGAACGGTGTCCTGGGCTTTACAAATCTACTGCTAAAAACCGATCTGTCGCAGCAACAACGTGATCTGGTCAACACCATCTCCAAATCGGCGATCAACCTCCTGGACATCATCAACGAGATCCTCGACTACTCGAAGCTCGAATATGGCAAGCTTGAACCAGAAACGGCACCGTTCAATGTCCGGGAATGTTTTGAAGACCCAACCATTTTGTTGTCACCCTCGGCCCACGACAAAGGACTCGAACTGATACTGCTGGTCTATTCCGACGTACCGAAGACACTGATCGGCGATGAACCCCGGATCCGTCAGATACTGGTCAACCTCATCAGTAACGCAATCAAGTTCACCCACGAAGGGGATGTTGTGATACGTGTGATGATCGACTTAGAGACAGACAATCAGTGCATCTTGAAATTTACCGTGACCGATACAGGAATCGGCATCGACAACAAGGCTCAAAACATGCTGTTCGAGTCGTTTCAACAAGCCGACTCCTCCACCAGTCGCATGTACGGTGGTACCGGCCTTGGACTGAGTATCTGTAAAAAACTGGCCCAGTCGATGAACGGGGATATCGAGTTGTTCAGCAGTCTGGGCAAAGGCGCGAATTTCATCATCTCCATTCCATTGATCAAACCGCCCCAAATCAATAGTTCCGAAGTAACTCTGGCGCAGTATCACAAACGCGCCGTATTGATCGACAACCACAGGCTTTCATTTCTTGCATTGAAACATGCCTTGGAAGACTTTGGCATCGAAGTGATTGAAGGTCACTTCCCTTATGAACCCCGTAGCGATATCGACCTTATTGTGCTCGGCTTCACCCATCAGGAAATCGATTCCGGCACCGCTGAGTTTGAAGTTCAACGCATCAAGGGACAAACCCTAACTCCGCTACTGACCTTCCTCAGCACATCCGAGCGTACCGCCATCGAAAAATTTCAATCACTCAGCCAGGACATCTACCTGCCCAAACCGATTGGGATCAGCAAGCTCGACGATGTATTGCGTACCCTATTTGCCATTCAGACCAAACAAAGTGACTTTCTCAACGCTGAGGAGCAAATCGACACACAGCTTCACCTCGAGAACTACAACATCCTCGTGGTCGATGACAATGATATCAACCTGAAACTGATCAGCACGCTGATGCGCAGTAAAGGCGCTTCCGTCAGCGAAGCAAATGATGGTGTCACCGCGATAGCCATGGCGCAAAACAACCCATACGACCTCATCCTGATGGATATCCACATGCCCAAGATGAAAGGTACCGAAGCCGCGGAAATCATCCGTCGCAATGAAGGTGACCAACGTCACACACCGATCATCGCGCTGACCGCGGATGTCGTACCCAGTACCCGCAACCAGATCCGGGAGGCGGGCATGGATGGTTATCTACTCAAACCCATCGATGAACCCCAGATGTGGGCAGTAATCAATGCGATCTTCTGCAAACAATACCGCGAAGACCTTTTCCCACCCCTGCTGGACAGACGCAGCAAACCCAAGTTTGTCAGTAACGGCTTGCCGGTCAGAGATCTGAACAAGCTGCTCGCCATAACCGGAGGTGACCACAAACTGGCTAATGAGATGTTTCAGCAGTTGTGCAAGGAACTTCCTCAGCAGCTCATTCAGATCAAGCATCAAATCGACATGGCGGATCGTGAAAGCCTCAAGGATCTGGTCCATAAAGTGCACGGCTCCACCTCGAGTTGCGGGGTTCCTGCGCTGGACCACCGGATCCAGGAATTCGAATCTGTCTGTTTGCATGCGGATCTGCATGAATTGAACGACCGGTATATCCTGCTGGAGCGGGAAGTCGAACGCTTGATCAAGAATGAGGTTGGCAATGCCGTCTGATCGTCCCATCGGAATCTTCGACTCCGGTATCGGTGGGCTTTCGGTGCTCGGGCACATTCGCCAACTGCTGCCCCGGGAACAGCTGATCTACGTCTCGGACCGGGCGCATCTACCCTACGGCACCAAGCAGGAGGCGTTTGTCTTGGGACGCGCGCAACACATCACCCGTTTTCTCTTACAACGGCAGGTCAAGGCCATCGTGATTGCCTGCAATACCGCCACGGCAGCTGCAGTCAAGCATCTGCGCGCGGCGCATGACCTGCCCATCGTCGGCATGGAGCCGGGCGTCAAACCCGCCATCCAGGTCAGCGCCCGGGGACGGATCGGTGTATTGGCCACCCAGGGCACCCTGAGCAGCGGAAAATTTCAGTCCCTGCTGTACAAGCATGCCCAGGAATCCGAAGTCATCATCTGTCCCTGCGAGGGCTGGGTCGAAGCGATTGAGTTCAAGGGACCGGAGCATCACGAAACCCTGAAACTGGTACATCAACAACTACTGCCAGTGCTCGAAACCGGGGTGGACACCCTGGTCCTGGGCTGTACTCACTACCCCTTCCTGAAACCCAGTATCGAAAAGTCCGCCGGTTCAACGGTAAGGATCATCGATACCGGACCCGCCGTGGCGCGTCAGCTGTTTCGCCGGCTCGAGGAACTGGATCTGCTAAATGGGGGAGATCAAC
>JARRNW010000300.1:0-5975 GCA_037384565.1 Candidatus Thiodiazotropha sp. | reverse complement strand
GAAGGACGCCAGGCCTACTGGGTCTGCACCCTGATCGAGGAGTCCGAGGCGTTGCAGTGTCAGGCGGCGGAGGAGACTGCGCGTCTGCTCTCCGAGGCCTTGCCGGAATTGCAGGTCGGACTTGTGCATGGGCGTATTCGTCAGGCTGAGAAAGAACAGGTGATGGGGGCGTTTCAGGACGCAACGCTGGATCTGCTGGTGGCGACCACAGTGATCGAGGTTGGCGTGGATGTGCCGAATGCCAGCCTGATGATCATCGAGAATCCGGAACGTCTGGGACTGGCCCAGTTACACCAGCTGCGGGGGCGGGTAGGTCGGGGCAGCGCCGAAAGTCATTGTGTGCTGATGTACCATGCCCCCCTTTCGGAGAATGCCCGCAGCCGGTTGGGGATCATGCGGGAGACCAATGATGGATTCCTGATTGCGCAGAGAGATCTGGAGATACGTGGCCCAGGTGAGGTGCTGGGCACCCGGCAGACCGGCGAGATGCAGATGCGCATCGCCGATCCGTTGCGTGATCAGGGGTTGCTGGATGAGGTGCGCCAGGCGTCGAAACTGTTGTTACAGCACTATCCGCAGTCCGCGAATCGGCTGGTACAGCGCTGGCTCGGAACACGGGTTGTGTACGGTCGTGTTTGAAGGGGCAGCAGTGTCTTTCCGGTCCTTTGATGAACCTCGAAAGGCCATCACCCGTGAATACCCTAGTCTGTCCACAGTACGATTTGGGGTGGGGCACGGCGTATCGTCAAGCGGTTGTTTTCTGTGCGATACTCCCCGTTTTCTGGATTCCATCCGATGCCCCACAAGGGAATGAACGCTTGAAGCAGAACCGCACATCACTCCTCTCGGAACCCCTTTGGAGCCAGGGGCGCCCCCATGCTTACCTGGGTATTCCCAAGCCGGCTCAATCCTGGTTGACAGATACGGGTTCTCTGACCCGGCGGGTGATTCAGCATTGCACAGGGGGTGGTTTTCGGGTGCGTCTGTTGCAGCAGACCTGGGGCACGCCGTTGAACAGTGAGCGTCAAGTGCTGGGTATGCGCCACGGGCTGTTGGCGATGATTCGTGACGTGGCCCTGTTGTGTGACGAGACCCCCTGGGTATTCGCCCGTACCCTGATTCCCACGACCACTCTGAAGGGATCGGCCCGCCGGCTGATGCAGTTGGGTGAACGTCCCTTGGGCGCGGTGCTTTTTTCTGATCCGAAGGTCTCCCGGGGTACCACCCAGATTGCCCGTCTCTATCCAGGTAATGCCCTGTACGATATCGCCCGGGAACAGTTGCGTGTCACCCCCGAATATCTCTGGGGAAGACGCACCCTGTTTTACGTGGGGCACCGTCCACTACTGGTCAATGAGCTGTTTCTGCCAGGCCTGCCTATGGGATCCCGGTCCGCGTGATCCCGCCTCACGCGTTTGATGGCGTCTTGATGCCTGCCGTGTAAGGGATTAAGGTGCTGGGTGTTCCATCAACAGGTTTGAGAGGCAGGCTGCGAAAAAAATGATGCGAGTCCCCGGTGAATTGGAATTGCCGCCCACCGGTTCCCCAGGCTGGAGCGAGCGTTTACGGCGCTATGCCCTGCTGGTGCGGCTACACCGCCCCATCGGAATCCTGCTGCTGCTCTGGCCGACCCTGTGGGCCCTGTGGATCGCCGGTGCCGGTTCACCGGCTTGGGGCATGGTACTGCTGTTCAGCCTTGGCGTGACGATCATGCGCTCAGCGGGTTGTGCCATCAATGATTATGCGGATCGTGATTTCGACGGTCATGTGGCGCGCACCCGGGACCGGCCTATCGCCAGTGGTCAGGTGACCCCAGGGGAGGCGATCGGGGTGTTCCTGACGCTCTGTCTGCTGGCCGCCTCTCTGCTGTTTTTTCTCAACTGGCCGACCCGCTTCATGTCCCTCGTCGCCTTGGGGTTGACCGCTCTGTATCCCTTCATGAAGCGCTTTACCCACCTGCCACAGGTGGTTCTGGGTGCTGCCTTTGGTTGGGCGGTGCCGATGGTGTTTACCGCTTTGACCGGCCAGTTGCCCCTGCAGGCCTGGCTGATGTTTCTCAGCGCGGTGATCTGGGCACTGATCTACGATACCCAATACGCCATGGTGGACCGGGAGGATGATCTCAAGATCGGTGTAAAATCCAGCGCGATCCTGTTTGGTCGGCATGACAATCTCATCATCGGTCTGTTGCAGCTGCTGATGCTCGGCTTGCTGGTGGTTACCGGCCTGCTGGCCGAACGGGGCCTGTTCTATTATCTGGGTCTTGCCGGCGGCGGGGTGCTGTTCGTCTACCAGCAGTGGCTGACCCGGGATCGGCAGCCTCAGGCCTGTTTCCGGGCATTCATGAACAACAACAGCTTCGGGCTGGTGGTGTTCCTGGGTCTGGTCCTGGACTATTCGGCTGGCGGATAACCCCGGATCCGGGTGACGGGCTCAATGGCTGAGGTCTACCCGTTGTTGCATGGGCAGGGCAGGGTCTGCGGCCCAGACCTGGGTGGAGCCATCGTACAGCCGAGCCTGGGTGTTGCCCAGGAGCTCATGGGCGACGAACCACCCCAAGGCCGCACGGTCGCCGGTATGAGCGTAGTGAATCTGCTCTCCTTCCAGAGGCACCTGGCTGACCGCAAAGATCTTTTTCAGATTCTCCTCTGATTGAAGTTTCCCGCCTCCATTCACAGTCAGCCAGTCGTAACTGAGGTTGACCGCGTTCGGCAGGCTGCCGGCCCGTTCCCCGGCACCTCCGGTGTAGATACCCAGAAACTCGGCACGACTGCGGTTGTCCACCGCAAGGGCTCCGGATTCCAGGGCCTCGCGTACCGCTCGGGTGTCCGGGCGATACTCCGGGCGAAGCCGGGCGGTGAACACGGCGGGTCTGATCGGGTTGTTGCCCTTCACCAGCGGATAACGGCGGGTGTCCGCGTAACTCACCAGGCCGCCGTCGAGGATCGAGACCTGATCGTGCCCCAAGGTTTTGAGGGTCCAATACAGGTGTGCCGCCTGGGTCAGGTCTGCCGCGCTGACACCCAGAGGAATCAGCACCACCCGGGAGTTGTTGCTGATGCCGAGATTGCCGATCAGCTGTTCCAGGATCCTGACCGGTAGCAGGACCTTGGGTTGGCCCGGAATTTCGGTCCGCCACTGATTGATGTCGGTATTCACTGAACCGGGAATATGGAAGCGGAGGTAATTCTGTTGTGGTTGCAGATCCAGCAGTACCAGGTCGGCATCCTGCCTATGGGTTTCGATCCACTCCGGCGTTACCAGGGGCATCGCAAAAGCCGGCAGAGACAAAATCAGCAACAGTGGGAGTAAGAATGCTCTATACATGTCGGCACCGTGTCATTCAATGAAGGCGTATCGCGCATCTCGGATTGGAACCCGTATCCCAGGGTTTGGGCAAATAAACTGTGTTCATGATGCCGGCTCGGAGTCAGAATTGTGATCCCAGTCAAAACCCGGAGGGTGTGTTGAGGGGACTATCGGTAGTTCCAGTAAGCGTAGTGAACGGGTAGGGGGTACGATCGGTAGAGGGAATCAGGTTATTATTCGCGCCGCTCTGTGTCAGAATACCCGGATCATGCCGATGCAACTTTATACTGACCTCCACAGACCCCGGGCAACCTGCGTGCTGACCGGGAGCGGATCCGCATGTGTTCGGAAATGGTGCTCCCTGCCATGAAATTCAGCGATTTCGGCTTCAAGGAAAATCCCTTCGCGATCACCCCGGATCCTCGGTATCTCTTCCTCAGTCGGGGCCATGAGGAGAGTCTGGCCCATCTGATCTATGGGACCGGTCCTAACGGGGGGTTCGTTTTGCTCACCGGCGAGGTGGGTACCGGCAAGACCCTGTTGCTGCGTAGTCTGCTGGCGCAGCAGTTGGATCATGTCGATCTCGCCTTGATCCTCAATCCGCGGCTTTCACGCCGGGAGTTTCTCGCCACGATCTGTGACGAACTGGGCATCGACTATAAGGGGCCGCCCTATTCCCTGAAGTACCTCAGTGATCTGCTGACCCGGCGTCTCATCCAGACCCACAGTGACGGCAGACACACCGTGCTGGTGGTGGACGAGGCACAGAATCTCAGCCCCCGGGTCCTGGAGGTGGTGCGACTGCTGACCAACCTGGAAACATCGCGTCACAAACTGCTGCGCATTATTCTGGTGGGTCAGCCCGAACTGTTGCAGATGCTGGCCCGCAAGGAGTTGCGTCAGGTTGATCAGCGCATCACCGCCCGTTACCACCTCTCACCCCTGACTCTGCTGGAGACCCGTGCCTACATCACCCACCGTCTGGCGGTGGCCGGGGTGCGTGAGGATCTGTTTACCCCGTTTGCATTACGCCTGGTTTACCACTTCTCCCAAGGGGTGCCGCGACTGATCAACACCATCTGCGAGCGTGCCCTGCTCGCCCTCTACACGACTGGTAATTCGCGGGCTACGCCGCGCCTGGTCTGGCAGGCTGCTCGGGAGGTCTTGGGGCGGAATCCCATGCGCCGCTGGGGCATTGTCCTGGGCGTGGTCGCGGGTCTGGTGTTGGTTTCCGGATTTGCCTGGTCTCCGGGTTCGCCTGGTATGGTTACACGCTGAAAACACCGGTTGATGCACCCGCCGAGAGTCAACAGCCGACACCTGAGTTGGATTCAGCGCTGAAACCGGGACAGGAGGGGACGGCGGGGCGGCAGTCACCTTCGGGCGACCCCGTGGCACCCACTGAGTCGGTATCTATTGCTCAGAAACCGGAGCGCGCACGACCCACGGATGGCAAACTGCGTAATGACGCGCCCGCGGCAGAGATGGAAACCCCATCGAAAACAGCTCCTCCGGAGGCAGGAGAACCGACAGAGGTCGATCTGCAACAGCTGTTTGAGCGTCCCCAGAATACCTTCCTCGTCTATCAGCAACTGTTTCATGTCTGGGATGGTGATTATCGACTGGATGATGCCACACCGCCCTGCAGCCAGGCCTCCGGTTTTGGATTACGCTGCCTCATCGCCAGTGCTTCCTGGGAAACCCTGATGCGCATGAACCGGCCCCTGTTGATCCGTTTGACTAAGGCGCGGCAGGAACGGCTGCTGATGTTGACCCATGTGGATGGAGATTGGCTGTTGGTCAAAACCGGTGAGACGGAAGGGGTATTGCGCCGGGAACGGCTATCCTCCTTCTGGCAAGGAGGCTTCGTGATGTTGTGGCGCCCCCTTTCCGGCCTGGCGCTGATCGGGCAGGGTTCCACGGGCAAGGCCGTGACCTGGTTGCGTGAGCGGCTCGAGAAGGTAGATGGTCAGACGGCGCCTCCCCCCCAGGGCCTGGATCGCTTCGACAGCGATTTACGCCAAAGACTTAAGGCGTTTCAGCGCAACAATGGTCTGCTCGATGATGGCATCGCGGGGCAGGAGACACAGATCTTCCTCAACAACCTGGATCTGCGGGAAGATACGCCGATCCTGCAGTCCTTTTCTCATATGGGGGAGGGGTAGATGTCCCTGATCCTGGAGGCCCTGAAAAAGGCTGAGCGTCAGCACAAGCTGGGAGAGGTCCCCGGCATCTCGTCCCATGTGGGGGAGCAACCCGGCAGTCGCAGTAGCCGCAAGGGCTGGGTCATGCTGGGACTGTTTGCCCTGGTGATGCTATTAGCGGGTGCTTACCTCGGCGGTGGATTCCAGCGGGCTCCCTGGGAGCGGAATCCGCAACCGGTCGTGAACGCCGAGAGACCTGCTGTGGTGCATGGTGGGGAGCTTACCGCCCGACCGGAACATGCGCGGATCGATCAGCCGGATACCCCCACACAGGATCGCGCTGGATCTGCCGTGGCCCCGCTGGTGGAGTCGGCCGTGCCTGAGCCTCAGGCGGCGACGGTTGCCGTAACACCGGAACCGCAAGCCAAGCCGTCGCCCAAGCCCGCTGCCGAACCGCCGCCCAAGGCCAAACCACTCAACGAGATGCCAGCGAGATTCGTTTCCAACCTGCCCACTATGAAT
>JARRNW010000299.1:0-4815 GCA_037384565.1 Candidatus Thiodiazotropha sp. | reverse complement strand
GATGAACCTGCGTGGCGAACCGGCGGTTGTTATGAACTCTGGTACCCGTTTGTCGGGGAAATATCTCAATGCGGGAGGCAGCCAATACAGCGGTTCCTGGAAAAAGCACATCATCTTTCATGACGACGGCAGCTTCGAAATGAGTTCCTTTTCCATGAACAGCAACAGTATGATGGGTGGTGGCCAGACGGGGCCGGGGGGAGAGGTGGCGCCGTTGGTTACGGTGCTCAGTAGCAGTGATAAGCAGGGCACGAGCGGTTCTTCAAGCGTGATTGGCGCAAATGTAGGTGGTGGTGGTCGGTCACAACATCGAGACGGTTCGAAGAATACCGGACGCTACGAAATTAATGAGTATTCGATTACTCTATATCACGACAACGGCTGGAAACACACTGAGCTGTTTTTCTATGAAAAACGCAGAGGCGAATTCAATCTTGTCTACGGCAACGATCTTTACTGGCTTGATGATTGAGGTGAGTGGAAGTTTCGCCGAATAGGGGCTGCACTAATTAATACTGTCAGCGACAACCTGTTGCCAGACCTGGGTCAGGGGCGAACTATGTCAAATCGCCCGCTATACCAGTAGGATTACCACATGAGAAACATGCCACTATCCCTGGATAGACCATGACTAGCAAGACACTCCATCCTAAGAAGAAGATCGCGGTGAGCAAGGCGCCTTCCGACACCCTGTTTCCGGTCGTGGCCATCGGCGCTTCGGCCGGCGGACTGGAGGCCTTTCGCGAAGTGCTCAGGCATCTGCCCGCCGACACCGGCATGGCTTTCGTGCTGGTGCAACACCTCGATCCCACCCACGAAAGCCAGCTTGCGTCGCTGCTGGCCGGCTCCACCACCATGCCGGTGCATGAAGCCGTGGACAATATGCTGGTGGAACCCAACCACGTCTACATCATACCCCCCAACAGCAACATCGGCATTCTCCATGACCATCTGCATCTGGTGCTAAGGCAACTGGAAGGGGGACTCTTCCTGCCGGTGGACTGGTTCCTGCGGACCCTGGCCGAGGACCACGGCTCCAGAGCCATCGGGGTTATTCTCTCCGGCACTGCCTCCGATGGTACCCAGGGGCTGAAAGCGATAAAAGCCGGCGGCGGCGTTACCTTCGCCCAGGATGAGGCCTCGGCGGAGTACTTCGGCATGCCCGGCAGCGCTATCGCCGCCGGTTGCGTCGACTTCGTGCTGCCGCCGCGCGAGATCGGCCTCGAGATCGGCCGTCTCGCCCGCCATCCCTACCTGTTCCACAAGAGCTCGATGGAGGAGCTGCCCGGACCCGATGGCCATCTCAATAAGGTATTCCTGTTACTGCGTACACGCACCGGCCACGACTTTACCTTCTACAAGCACACCACCATCAAACGACGTATCAAACGCCGCATGCTGGTACACAAGCTGGATCGGCTCAGCGACTATATTCGCCTGCTGGAACAGGATTCGTTGGAGGTGGATGCCCTGTTCCAGGATATGTTGATCAACGTGACCGGCTTCTTCCGCGATGCGGAGGTCTTCGAAGCACTGCGCCAGGAGATTCTCCCCAAGCTGCTGGACAAGCGTCCATCCGATAGCCCGCTGCGTATCTGGGTCGCCGGTTGTTCTACCGGTGAAGAGGCCTATAGCCTGGCGATCTCGCTGCAGGAATCCCTGGGAGAACGTGCCGGCAATTTCCCCGTACAGATCTTCGCCTCTGATATCGATAACCGCGCCATCGATCAGGCACGCCAGGGCATCTATTCCAAGCGCATCGTCGACGAAATGAGCCCGGGACGGCTGAAGCGTTTTTTTGTCAAGGTCTCCGGCGGCTATCAGGTGAACAAGGCTATCCGTGACATGTGCGTGTTCGCGGTGCAGAACGTCACCAAGGATCCCCCCTTCTCCAAGCTCGATCTGGTCAGCTGCCGTAACCTGCTGATCTACCTGGGCGCGTCGCTACAAAAGAAGGTGCTGCAGATTTTTCACTACGCCCTGCAACCCAGCGGTTACCTGCTACTGGGTACCTCGGAGACCATTGGAGCGCACGCAGACCTGTTCCGCTTGCTCGACAAGAAGAACAAGATCTATACCAAGAAATCGGTGACCTTGAAGGACCAGTACGAGTTCACGCCACGTACCTTCTTTATGAAGGAGACGCCCGCCGCTGTGTCGCAACCCGAGGTCCATCCGAAACCGTACAGCCTGCACCAGGAGGTGGAGCAGGCAGTATTGGCCAAGTATGGTCCCCCAGGGGTCGTCATCAACAGCGACCTGGAGATCCTCCACTTTCGCGGTGAAACCGGCCCCTATCTGAATCCCGTCCCCGGCAGCGCCAGCCTCAACCTGTTGAAGATGGCCCGGCAAGAGCTGGCGGTGGAGATGCGCTCCGCCGTGCACAAGGCGAGCAAAGAGGGTAAATCGGTACGTAAGGAGGGCGTCCGGTTACATTTCAACGGCAGCACCAAGCTCGTCGATATCCAGGTCATCCCAATCAATGGTCCCACCGCCGAAGGGCGCTGCCTGTTGGTGCTGTTCGAGGAGGCACCGTCCCCTGCCGGAACGGGAGAGAGACACCCGGCAGCCACAGAGAACGTCGCGGATCGGAACCGGCTCGATGAGTTGGAACAGGAGCTGATCACCAGCCGCGAGTATCTGCAATCGATCATCGAGGAAGGGGAGACCACCAATGAGGAGCTGAAGTCAGCCAACGAAGAGATCCAATCCACCAACGAGGAGCTGCAATCCACCAACGAGGAGTTGGAGACCGCCAAGGAGGAGTTGCAATCCACTAACGAAGAGCTCTCCACGGTCAACGAGGAGTTGGAGAATCGCAACATCGATTTGGGCCTGGCCAATAACGACCTGACCAACCTGCTGGCCAGCGTCAACCTGCCAATCCTGATGTTGGGAGTGGATCTGAGCATTCGGCAATTCACGCCCCAGGCGGAGAAGCTGCTGAATCTGATCGAGTCTGATATTGGCCGGCCCATCAGCCAGATCCGCGCTAATGTGGAGATCCCCGGCCTGGAGGAGATCGTCAGCGAAGTGATCGAAACCATGATCACCCGCTCACTGGAGGTGCAGGATCGGGATGGACACTGGTACGACCTGCGAGCACGCCCCTACAGGACCCTGGACAATCGCATCGATGGAGCGGTGATCACCTTCATCGATATCGACGACATCAAGGATGCGGAACGTCTGCGCCACATACAACAGAGCCTGCTGGAAACCGAGGAGCGGCTACAGGCGATCCTCGATAACTCGCCCACCATGATCTACCTGAAAGACGACCTCGGGCACTATCAGTTCGTCAACCGCCGCTACGCGGCGCTGTTTGCAGCAGATGGCGGCAGCATCGTCGGCAAGACCGACTACGACATCTTCCCGAAGACCTATGCCGACCGCTTCCGCATCAACGACCGCCGGGTACTCGAATTAGGCAGTGCACTGGAGTTCGAAGAGACGGCCCCCCATGAGGATGGCGAACACAGCTACCTCTCAGTCAAATTTCCCATGCTCGGAACCGATGGCGGCGTCAAAGGGGTATGCTGCATCTCCACCGACATCAGCGAGCGCATTCGCCAGGAACAGCAGTTGCAAAGGCTGGCGACCATCGTGCGCGATGCCAATGATGTCATCACCATGCAGGACTTCGATGGCGTCATCCTGGCGTGGAATCCCGCCGCCGAGCGTCTTTACGGTTGGAGCGAAGCCGAGGCCCTGACCATGACAGTGTTCGATATCCTACCCGAGACCGAGCATTCGGCTATGCTGGATATGATACGACAGGTGCGAAGCGGCGAGACCCCCGCGCCAATCGAGATGTGGCGTACAACCAAAACGGGCGGAACCGTCCGGGTACGCTTAAGGATGTCTCAATTGGTGGACGAGCAGGGTGCTCCCAGAGCTATCGCCACGACGGAACAGAGGGTCGGATCGGGAGACGCGGCGAATCGGCAGTGAACAGATAATTTAACGCCTTACGGGGGACAAGATCCAGATAATCGAATCCCTGCGCAGAAACAGGCCACATTCTTACGAAGAGACGACGATGAGCGATTTGGCCAAACTGGATAAGTCCAGTCTTATCCGTCTGCTGCAGGCAAGCCAGGAGTCCTTGACGGCCGATGGTCGCAGCGACTTGAAACTGCTGCACGACCTACAGGTGTATCAGATCGAACTGGAGTTGCAGAACCGCGAACTGCGCGAGGCGCAACAGGCCCTGGAGGCGGGCCGTGACCGTTACACCGATCTCTACGACTTCGCCCCGATAGGCTACCTCACGCTGGACAGTAAGGGTGTCATTCACGAGGCTAACCTCGCCGTTGCAGCGCTGCTGGGTGTGGAGTGCGGCTCGCTGATCGGGCATCCCCTGGGTCCCTGGCTGGCCAGCAGTGCGAGCAAGCGTTTATTCGACCATCTGCGTCAGGTCCTGGGGCAGGACGCCGTCTGCTACGTCGAGCTGGTCTTGGAGCGATCACCCAACGGCCCCCGCATCCTGCGTTTGGAGAGCAAGCGCGATACGGAACATGCCCATTGTCGCACCGTACTGGCGGACATCACCGAACAGCGACAGTCGGACCAGCGGCAGCGTCTGGCGGAGCAGGTATTCGACTGTGCCCAAGAGGGGATCATGGTGACCTCCCCTGACAAGACCATCGAGTGGGTCAACCCAGCCTTTGAACGCATTACCGGCTACCTGGCTGCCGAGGCCATCGGTCGAACTCCGACAATTTTGAATTCGGATCGCCACGAGAGCGATTTCTACCAGCGCTTGTGGGCTGATATCGACGCCACGGGCGCCTGGCAGGGGGAGATCTGGAA
>JARRNW010000298.1:0-9326 GCA_037384565.1 Candidatus Thiodiazotropha sp. | reverse complement strand
AACTGTTCGATGGCGCGCAGTTCCGCCATGACCTTGCGCTGCACCTCCTCGCAGTAGCCGTAAATCAACTTCTCTTTGGATGGGAAGTAGTTGTAGATGGTGGCATCCCCCACCCCCGCTCGCTTGGCAATCTCGCGCATGGAGGCGGCGCGAAAACCCTTCTGGGTAATCACATCCACAGCCGCTTCGAGCAGTCTCAGCCGGGTTTTGGCCTTTTCCTCTTCGCTGACCTTCATACACCCTCCTAATAAATAATCACTATTTATAATATAGACGATGTACACTTTTTATCAATAGCATTTTCACTTTAAGAGGAAAGGAGCGCCCATTAAAGGAGAGTCAACCCAACATCATGGATCAAACGGGAAAGATCGCTGCTTGCCGTACCAACACCTCGGTCAGCGCTCGGGACGCGGCGGACAATCGTCGGTGAGGCGCGTAGATCACGGAGAATGGCCGGGAACGACCACGATAGTTCGGCAACACCTCCACCAACGAACCCTGATGGATGCGCTCACGAACGATAAAATCATAGCTCTGACAAATGCCCAAGCCCTGTTCCGCCAACGAAACGACCCCCAGTACGTCATCCGTGACTTCAATAGACGCCCTCGGCGTCCAATCCACATCTCTCGATCCTTGACGAAACCACCAAGGCACCACCCGTCCCGTACTGGGCATCAGGAATGAAATACAGCTGTGGTTGGAGAGACTCTCCAAATCCTCAGGTGTCCCTTCCCGGCGGAGGTAATCGGCAGACGCTACCAGACACAATTCGGCGTCTTCCAGCCTGCGTGCCACCAATCCACTATCCGGCAATTTCCCCAATCGAATCGCCAGATCGTAACCCTCGGCCACTAGATCGACATTCCGATTAGTGATGTTCAACTCAATCCGTACCTGGGGATAAGCCTGAATAAATGGCCGCATCAACCTGGGCAGTCGATAATGGGCATACGTGGTAGGTACACTGAGCCGCACCCGACCGACGAGTCCCTTCTCCCACCCCTGAATCTCCCGCTCAGCATCGTCGATCAGCTCGAAGGCGGTCCGTGTCTGTTCGAGATAGCGTTTACCCGCCTCCGTCAGGCTGAGGCGTCGGGTGGTCCGACGCAGCAACTGACTACCTAAACGGGACTCCAGGCGCGTGATCGCCCGACTCAGTACCGAAGCGGTAGTCGACAAGGCCACCGCGCCCGCAGTCATAGAGCCGTGCTCAACCACGGCCATGAAGGCTTCCACATCCGGAAGATGATCGAATCTACGCCCCATTATTGCCTCTCAAGAACAAATGCTTTTCAATTTAGATAATTTATCTCCTTCGATACAGTTAATACACTCTCTATCACCCGCACTCAATCAACAGAGAGAGACTCCGATGACAACAATCCCCAAACCCGTTCTGTTCGTACTCACCAGTCACGGCGTCAAAGGCGCCACCGGCAAGCCAACCGGTTACTACCTCGCTGAAGTAACCCACCCTCTCGCCGTCCTGGAGGCAGCCGGCATACCGGTGGAATTCGCCTCGATTCAGGGCGGCGAACCACCGGTGGACGGTCTCGACCTAGACGACACCACCAATGCCCGCTATTGGAACGATGCCCATTTTCGAGAGCAAGTCAGCCATACCCAACCTCTGGGGGAGGTCAATCCCACTGACTATTCCGCCATTTTCTTTGCCGGCGGGCATGGAACCATGTGGGATTTCCCCGAGAGTCCCGACGTCCAACGGATCACCCGAGCGATCTATGAAAATAACGGGGCTGTCGGCGCCGTCTGCCACGGCCCCTCGGCACTGCTCAATGTCACGCTCAGCGACGGTCGTTATCTGGTGGCTGGAAAAAGGGTCAGTGCATTTACCGACAGTGAAGAGCGCTCTGTGCAACTCGAAGGCGTAGTGCCTTTTCTGCTGGCCAGTGAGTTGGAAAAACGGGGTGCTGCCCACCTGCCCGCCGCCGACTGGAACCGCCAGGTGGTCGTCGACGGGCATCTGGTGACGGGTCAGAACCCGCAATCCGCCACAGCTGTCGGTGAAGCACTGCGCGACCTGGTTTTAGCCTGACTCGTAGAAACTCAAGTTTCGGGGTTCAGAGTGCTAATGGGGGCCGTTTGGGTGGGACTCGACGGTCTGGGAAAGCCGCTGTAAACCCATCCCTGGGCGCTTGACGGCCGCGTCCCTGCTGCCGACGCTTTCCCAGGCCGTCAAGTCCCACCCTATCGGTGGAATCTGAATCGCGACTTGCACTCCGAAACTTGAGGTGGAAAGTTACTGGTACACAAAGCCGCATACCCTGCGTATCAAAACCTAGTGTGGTGTATGAACCGATCAGCGCTAAGCCGTCGCTCTGTTTGCGCATATCCACCGGATCGGTGGTTGTCCAAGTTATTTACTCCAAGCGCAAGCGAAAACCTACCGATTCATATCCAATTCAGGTCGAACCGATATCCTGAGACGTATCCTTCACACCAAGGGAGACGTTGTGATGAAGAGACAAAGCCTGCCGCTGATTGCCTGTGTGATACTACTCGGAATCTTGGGCCTGCCAGGCGTCGAGGCCGGACAGCCCGTGCCGCTCGATGTGGGAGGCCTGACGCCTGATATGTTTGTCAAGATCACCCGCCTGACCGGCATCGGTCCCGATGGCAGGCGGCTGGTGCTTATGGAGGCAGCTGAGGGTGTAATCGTACCGATCAGCGATTTCTCCGCTCTCTCTTCCAGCTTTAGTGCGCTACCCCATCGGTCGCCTGCCGCCTATCACACCCTGCAGGCAGAAATGGTGCCGGCTCTGTTTGCAATGGACAGTTCGGGAACACGGGTGCGGCTTGCTTCGCCAGACAGGTTTCCCAAGGTGATACCGCTGATAGGCGCGGTTCTGAAACTCGATAACGGAGTCAGGATGCTGGGTGTTCGACCGCAGACGCCCACACCCGAGAATCCGCGCTATCTGCCGCACCACCATGAAGAGTACGAAGATTGACGGCTGAATGTACAGTTTTGATGATTTTCATATCTTCATCATCAGCCCCCCTTAAGCACTACTAATTTTCTATTCAAGTTTCGGAGTTCAAATTGCCCCGCTCACATGTTCTACGCTTGAGCGGGAGGTGTTTTACTCGCTTCGTCATTCCGGCATTTTCCCACCACTCACGTAGAGTGCGGCCTGCCGCACCATGCCCAAATAAAACGAAACCACCTGAAGCACAGCTCCCAGATGCTCGATATCACACAACCACTAAGTCATATAGCGCAACCATCAAGGTACACGAACAATCTTATTCATAAAAATCAATCGACTAACTATTGGCACACTTCTTGAACACCATTTAGGATGCCGACCCTCTTTTTAACCCAAAGTTCAACAGCACATTGAAAGGAGACAGGCCGTTTTATTACTCACCAGAAGCTAAACGCGAAATCAAGCTCAATCAATGCGAAGCAGAGCCATTCTGCTACCAACATCCGCTACCCCTTGAATGATTTTGAAACGACCTTGGTCATTCGCCTTGGCGCTTGCAGTGATTACACCTGAAGTAAACAGTTCAAACTCGGCTCGGACTTCAAGTGCAGAAAATATCAACTATTTAGCAGTGTAAGGAGAAAATAGTGAGACCTTGTATCGATCCACCCCTTTGTTCCAGTCAGGTATTCAAACGCACAGCTCTTGTGCTTAGTCTGGCATTCCCGCTGGGTGCCTATGCTCAAGAGCCCCTCGACGAGGAAGCTGACGAGGATATGATACCCTCCATATCGGTTACAGCATCAAGAGTGGAATCTGAGGTCCAGGACACAGCGGCAGCAGTCAGCGTGATCGACGCGGAGGAGCTGGATAGGATTAAATTTACCGATGCCCGCGAAGAGTTGATGAAACGCATCCCCGGCTACAGTATGTCTCGCAACCTTCGCATCCCCATGGGTGGTAAGAACTACACCATCAATCTGATCGACGGACTCTCTACTGGCTCTACCTTCGGCAGTGGCACCATCGGTTTTGCAGACAGCACGAATACCTTCGATATCGAACGCGTTGAAGTCATCAGAGGGCCAGCCTCAGCACTCTATGGTAGTAATGCCTTGGGAGGTGTTATCAACATCATCACTCGTGAACCGCCGCTTGAACCGGAATACCGGGTCTGGGCTGAGGGCGGGCAATACAACCGTCAGCGAGCTGGCGTTTCTGCGGCGGGAACCGCCAACTCTGTGGGATATTTTGTGGATGCCAACAGCCTGAACTTCGAAGGCTCACAAGACCGCACCGAAAACGAGCGCAAACAGGTCAGTGGCAAACTCTTATTTGAAGTAAGTGACTATTCATTACTCACAATGCGAGCCGAATACCTTGACACTTACCTTGAGGACCCTAGTACTCTAACCCAAGCCCAATACGAAGAAGATTGGATGCAGGCGGCTGTCGAAGACGCCTATACCGATACAGAGGCTAAATCTTTCTCCACCAAGTATGAGCATGATCTCAGTGAACAGTCAGGCATTGAGATCTCCTATGGTGTTAGGAACACTGAGAGTGAAGGCCCTCCCTCATACAACGCGACCGGCGGTTTCTCCAGCAGCGATGTCACCAACCACAATGTGGTCGCTCTCTATCGCCAAAATCTTGAAACATTGGATTCTCTATTCATAGTAGCATTGCTCAACACTGGGATGTGGTAGCCAACAATACCTCGCCATTTACCCAGTACGAATTTACGCCAATTGACAAAGTCCGCGTCTCCCTGGGCGCACGCTATGACCGTATCCGCTACTCGGCCGATGGCTACACAGTTTCACGTGGCAGGACCACTGAGTATGACGATTCAACTACTTTCAGTCATACCAGCCCTAAAGCCGGCATTACTTACAAACTGGACAATAAGAACAGTCTCTGGTTTGGTTATGGACAAGGTTTCGTTGTCCCAAGCCGCACTAATCTATTTGTCGGCAGCCGGGGTACTGATCCTAATCCAGACCTTAAACCCGAGAAGGCGGAAAACTATGAGTTAGGCTTCAGAGGTGAGTTTCGCCCGGCAAAATTGAGCTACGACTTCACCCTCTACCACACTAACATTAAAGATATGCTGGTGACTGATGACGAACTCGAAAAGTACGTCAATGCGGGCGAGGTACGTGTCCAAGGCCTGGAAACCATGCTCGGGTGGAAGCCATTCAAGAGCTTGCGCTTCGACCTGAGCCATACCTATGCCGACAACGAGTATGTCAACTTCGTCGACGGCACCAATGACTATGGAGGCAACACCCTCGCCTATTCGCCCAAGCATCATATCGACTTACGCGCTATCTTGATGCCAGTTCAGGGACTCACAGCCGAGTTGGAGTGGAATCGCACTTCCAGCTACTACACATCAACTGATAATAGCGATCCGCAAGGCAAGGCATACCGCCCCAGCATTTTCAATCTTCGTGTTTCATACGAGCGCGGCTCCTGGTCCTATTGGGGGCACATATTGAACCTGGCTGATAAAAAATATGCGGAGCGGATTTCCTATAGCTCCCGTAGCGGTCGTAAGTATGAGTCCGGCAAACCAAGAACCCTCTATGCCGGTATCGCTTATAATTGGTAAGTACTAATCAGACCATATGTATTTCGACAGTCAGCCGTCGTGTATTGGCTCACGGCAAGACATCAAAACTTGTTGTAGCACTCCTACAACAAGTTTTGAGACGCAGTCGGTGATACCGATCCGTAGCAGTATCTGGGGAATGATTCAGATTGTCTGATCCGAACCCATCGTCATAGCTATTGAAATGCCGGGTACACCCGATAGATCTATGCCTGGGCGTGGGGGACGCCCGAAAAGCGAAGCCAAGGCCGAGGCCATTCTGAATGCCGCCACCGAACTGTTTTTGGCGAAGGGATTTCAGGGCGCCTCCACGGATGCCGCAGCCTATCCCGCGAGTGTGTTGAAACAGACAGTCTATAGCCATTTCGTCAACGTGGTCGTTGTTATTCGGTTTGCGGGAATCGATCGACGCCTCGGAACTGGCGGCTCACCTGGAGCAGGTCGTGGATAACTTTTTGAGCCATTATTCGGCGTGATTCACCCTGTCTTTATATGTGACGGTAGGGATCACTTTACCGCCAGTACGATCTGATTGCGTAATGACTTCAATATGTTCAGCCGCTTTATATCGATATTGAGCCCGTGCGGTTTGATGTGATCGGCATAGATGAGGCCGATCGCGCTTTTGTGGATTACCAACGGTAGTAGTAATAAAGAGCCGGCGTCGGATATCTTCGTATACCAATCGGGAAGCTCCGAGCGGGTTTTTTCAGCCGTGGTATCGGCGATATATAGGTCCACTGAATTCTTCAATGCTCCGTGAAAGAGATCCACACTGTAGTTGGATGGAATAATGAACTTTTTAATAAAGTCATCATCCACCTCACCAAAACCGAGTCGACCGGCAATGCGTCCGTGTTTGCGGTCCAGCAGCGCGAGCACGACTCGATGAAATCCCACGGCGCGGTACATGGTCTCCAGCACTACGTTGAAGACCTCAGAGACGCTGTGTTCACCGACCAGCATGCAGGTTACCTCGTTCAATCCGTCCATTAACAGCGTGTCGGTGTTCTCCCGCGATGAAGCTGGCCTCGCCATGACTCCGGTCCGAGTGGAGAAAGAGTCGGTGACCCTGTCCGCCCCGTCGAGTGTCAGATTCGTATCGCGACCATCCTGAAGCGTGGCTTGTTCCTCCGGTGGTACTGTCTGCGACAACAGCGTTTCTCTGGATTTGGTTAATTGATTGACGAGTAGGGGCGAGATATCGCCTGCCAGCGCATTGGCCATTTCCGTAAACTCATCCACCGATTGTTGAATCTGCTCATTGATGACCCTTGCGCGTACACTGAGCACGCTGGAACATTGCCGCACCAGCTTTTTCAAAGTCGCTTCCCCCTTGGCATCCGGGGATATAAGGATTCTCGTTACCTCCTCGGCGAAGGTGCTGATCAGGCGGCGCTTTTCCACCCGGTCGACGGGTTTGCTCTTCTTTTGCCAACTTCTGAGGCTTTCGACCAGTGATTGTGGAAAGTTCCATAGCCGGGCGATTTCAATACCGATCTTTTCATAGCTTACACCCAAGACACTTTGCTGGGCGCTCAGTGTGTCCCGTTTTTCCAAAGTTTCCAGGCGTTCGATATCCTTTGATTCTTCGTGCAGATAGAAGGCGACTAACAATTTACCGAGATCCCACAACAAAGCGGTGAGAAAGTACTCCTCGACCTCTTTTGAATCGATCAGGCTGGCAATCTGGTGGGCCAGAGTTGCGCGAAAAATGGCCAATGAGACCATATTCCTAAGTTGTTCCGCCTGCTGTTTGTTTTCGATATGTTCGAAAAAGATCAATGAGGCGGCAAGGGAGCGGATCGCTTTGATGCCGAGTACTACCACTGCCCGTGAGACGGTTCCGATGTGACCGGAGAAGCGTCCGTAGTAAGCGGAGTTGACTACCTTGAGTATCTTATTGGTTAGCGCAAAATCCTTAACAATCACGCTGGCGATATGATTGATATCCTCGTTTGATTCACTCATTGCATTGATACTGCGCACCGAATTGGAAAGCGCCGGAAAGTCGCTTTTGCGTTTGATACGCCGCAGCAGAAATTCGATTGTGCCGCTGGCGTCCTCATCTGGCTTTGGAATCCTGCTTCTTGGGTTCCGCATCGTGTTGTAAGCATGTGACATCTCGGTGGCGTCTCTGTGGCGCAGCGCCGGATCTTTGCTCAGTGCTTTGAGTACGAAACGATCGAGTTTCTCGTCCACATTGCGATTGAATTGGGAAGGCGCCACGGGGTCGACATGGAGAATCGCATGGATAACAGCATGCTGACTCCCACTAAAGACCGGCATGCCGGTGAGCATCTCATCAAGGATCAGGCCCAGGGCGAAGACATCGGCCTGTGGCCCCACCTCACCGTACTGGATATATTCCGGCGCCAGATAGCGAGGAGTGCCGATTAACTCTTGATCCGGTTCAGTCCTTTCCGCCAGCAACCTGGCGATACCGAAGTCCATGATTTTCGGTACCTGGTTGCGGTTAATGATGATGTTCGCGGGTTTTAAATCGCGATGCACGATTCCAGAACTATGGGCTTCCGCCATACCCTCGAGCAGACCTTGAAATATTTGGAGTACTTGGGACAGCTCCATCCGGTCGCCTTGAATCAGGGAAGACGTATTCGAAAACCAGATATGGCGTGCCCTCGTGTTGACCCGCCTCGTAAATGGATACGATGTTCGGGTGCTGCAGTTTGCTCATGGTGCGTGCTTCGTCGCTAAAGACGTTTCCACCCAAGGGTCGGTTCAAGAGTTTGATGGCAACCCTGCGTTCGAGCTGGGTATCGTGGCAGAGATAGACCGTCCCTTGGTTGCCTGAACCAAGCATACGTCCCACCTGGAATCTTCCTATTTTTTGTATTTTCATGTTTGTTCTTAAATTAATTCATCCCCTTTTAGTCCGCTAACACCCGTAAAAAGAGGCTCTGTTACCCCTGAAAAAGCGCCAATCTAGGCTAGAGGAAAGAAGTTCGGTCATTCCAAATGAACGCCGATCAATACTCGGTGGCGGTTTCTAGGGGCAACCCGAAGGGCTGGGACTGTTATGGCGCTCAGCGGCGTTATCAGTCGCGCTTTCTGCCGTGCTGGACGAAAAACAGTCCCAGCCGAGCTCATTGGATTAGTGCTAACAGGCGCCAGTAGGCTGTATCGGCAGGTTTGGCCAAAACTATCGGCCGTACGATAAAGAGGCGAAGATAAATCCTTCAAATGCACCAGCTGAAGACATAGACAATTCCTGTGCCATATCCGCCACATGTGTCCGGGGCGGTGTTCCACTGCGCACATGAAGGCCATAAAGCCTCCATTTGAAAGGCCAGAAGCATATATTCTGTTTTGATCAATGCGGTAATTAAGTGAAAGCTCGTCAACTAAGCTTGAAATAAATTTACATCGTCAGCATTGAAGTTAACGATAGTTAATTGGCGTGACAATCATTCCATGTGGGCTTTTCAGATGTGCCAGGCAATCCTTCTAGATAAACAACTATGAAGTTGTTCGTATCCGCAAGACTCATCCATTATTTATATGGTAATACATTACCGTTTTCTCCTGTCATGTCCTCTATATAGACTTGTCCCCCGTTAAGTTCCAGGATAAGCAGAAAACACATATTTCCGGACGCTTATGGTCGCTGATTGTAATGAGGAATCAGGAAGCTTTTTGGCCGTCGTCCGGATTCCTTTTTTTGACAACCCGTGGTTATAAGTATCAGTATGATAACGGCAAAGCTCAGCACAACCGGCTTTCTGTTCATC
>JARRNW010000297.1:0-4830 GCA_037384565.1 Candidatus Thiodiazotropha sp. | reverse complement strand
TCGGCCATCTCATAGAGGGAATCATCGAGATTCTCGAACAAATCGGTCATCAGCCTGGGCAAGGTCTTGATGATTAGATTCCGGCACTCAGCCGCAATCCGGCGCCCGCTGATATCAAGCGTAATGTTTCTTTGACGTGGCACAGCTGAGCCAAAAGTAATGATGTTGTCTTGCCTTCGCATCTATCGTCACTTGAAATCCCTGCAATTAACCCAAGGCGACGCCGACACGCCCCTTTTACTTGCATCTGTTACAAGGCTAGGTCAGCCTTGAAAACACGTCTGAGATTGACCTCACAAAAGATCCAGAGGTGGCCGTGAATCAACTGGCATCCATACCCAGTACATTACTCAAAATTAGCACCAGGTATCTGAACAATCAATGAATTAGAATTCATCGGACACATCCTGCGTCCGTTTCTCACAAGCCATATATCTGATCGAAATAAGCTGAAACCCAGGAAATAAACTCCGCTTATTTCAACCCCAGACCCACCTATTTTACAGGCTGCGACGGAAAATCCGAACATCGTTTCGAATTAAATGCCTGTGAAACCTTTGACCCGCCGGTGGAGGGCAAGTTGCTTTGCCATTAAATGGACCCTTGGGTGAAATTGTGGGTTACCTAATCCATCACGCGATCGTCAGGGTACTGATCGCTATTGGTTTAGGAGAAATCCGCAAGGCGCTCGAGGTAGAAAACGCCCCCTGACAACCCCCAGATAGCCATGGATGTCTCTCTCGATCTGGGTTAAGGTTCATCCATGATGGATGCAAATACATTTCTGACTCATTAATCGCATATGCAACTATTTCGGCGACTTTTCGCATCACTTTTAAGCAGCTTTCGCGATCTTGTCCCGATTTTCATTGTTATCGCCTTTTTCCAGATTGTCGTACTTCAACAACCGATACCCAATATCGGCAGCCTGTTGTTCGGCTCACTGCTGGTATTGCTTGGACTCAGCCTGTTTATCGAAGGCCTCAACCTGGGACTGTTTCCCCTGGGAGAGTCCATGGCCTGGAATTTCGCCCGCAAAGGCAGCCTCATCTGGTTACTGCTGTTCGCCTTCTCCCTGGGTTTCGGCACCACCGTTGCGGAACCCGCCCTGATCAAGATCGCCGAGGAGGCCGCTCAAGTGGCCGCGGCGGGGGGAATGATCGGGGCACAGGCAGAATCCCGAGAGGCATACGCTCAGGGCTTGCGTTATACCGTTGCGATCTCGGTAGGTTTCGCCATCGTTTTGGGGGTATTGCGTATCGTCAAAGGCTGGCCGGTACAGTACCTTATCATGGGAGGATACATCGGCGTGGTTATCATGACGGCCCTGGCACCCAAGGAGATCATTGGTATCGCCTACGACTCCGGCGGTGTCACGACCTCCACGGTAACCGTGCCCCTGGTAACCGCCCTGGGTGTGGGTCTCGCCTCCAGTATCAAAGGCCGTAATCCCATGACGGACGGATTTGGCCTGATTGCCTTCGCCTCCCTGACCCCCATGATCTTCGTCATGGGCTACGGTATGCTGCTATGAACAGCGCCCTGGGGCACTTTCTCGATGTTCTGCTCGGGACAATGCTGGATGTCCTGCCCATCGCGGCGATCCTCCTGGGGTTCCAGGTATTCGTTCTGCGCCGCCCGTTAAAAAACCCGAGGGAGATTCTGAGCGGCTTCCTGATGGTACTCCTGGGCCTTGCGCTGTTCCTGGAAGGACTCGATCTGGCCCTGTTTCCCATCGGAGAGCTGATGGCGAACCAGCTGACCGCACCGGAATTTCTCGGCAATACCCGGGACACCCAGTCGGTGGAGTGGCACCACTACCTCTGGGTCTACCTGTTTGCCGCCAGCATCGGATTCTCCACCACGATCGCGGAACCATCCCTGATAGCCGTCGCCATCAAGGCGAGCCAGGTCTCAGCCGGAGCGATCAGCCAGTGGGGATTGCGTATCGCGGTGGCCATCGGCGTTGCACTGGGTATCGCCTTGGGCAGTTACCGGATCATCTCCGGAACACCTCTGCATTGGTACATCATCGCAGGATATGTGGTGGTGATTCTCCAGACCCTGGTGGCTCCCCGATCGATCATCGCCCTGGCCTATGATTCCGGCGGGGTGACCACCTCAACGGTAACCGTACCCCTGGTCACCGCGTTAGGACTGGGCCTCTCCAGTAACATCCCCGGACGCAATCCTTTGATGGACGGCTTTGGTCTCATCGCCTTTGCCAGTCTTTTTCCTATCATGACCGTTATGGGCTATGCCCAACTCAGCGAGTGGCGCAGTCGTAGGCCGCACAGATGATTCAAAAGAGGTAATCACATGCACTTCAAACTCATCATCGCCCTGGTAGAAGACACCACTACCGAAAAGGTACTCGAAGCGGCCCGATCCGCGGGGGCCACCGGCTCAACTGTCATCAACCATGCCCGCGGAGAAGGCGTCCAGCAGTCCAAAACCTTTTTCGGCCTGACACTGGATACTCAGCGCGACGTGCTACTGTTGCTCGTTGAGGAACACCTCAGCCGCGCAATACTCGAAAAGATTGCAGAAGCCGGAGCCTTCGACGAACAACCGGGAAATGGCATCGCGTTTCAAATCGATATCGAGGACGCAGTCGGGGTCAGCCATCAGATCGCGACCCTTTCACAAGTTATCGAGGAGGAGTTATGAGCGAACGTACACTGGTCCAGGTGAGGGACGTAATGAAGTCCGACTTCGATCTGGTGGACGGCATGGACACGGTACAGAACGCTTTGGAGCGGATGATGCATGTGGAAACCAAGTCGTTGATCGTGAAAAAACGCCATGAGAACGATGAGTACGGCCTGGTCACCTTATCCGATATCGCCCGACAGGTGCTCGCCAAGGACCGCGCTCCTGAGCGAGTCAATATCTACGAAATCATGAGTAAACCGGCATTGTCAGTCTCTCCGGAGATGGACATTCGCTATTGCGCCCGGATATTCAGTCGCTTCGAGTTATCACGAGCACCGGTGGTGGAAAACGGCAAGATTGTCGGTATCGTCAGTTACACGGACATGGTGCTGAAAGGTTTCCCATCTAAAAGTGATTGAATTGGAAGGCGATTTACCCGTACTTTTACCGGACGTCGAGTATCACCCCTCGGAAAACCGGGATCAACGCCCGGTTGATACCGCCATCGATCTCCTGGTAATCCACAGCATCTGCCTGCCTCCCGGTGAGTATGGAGGCGCCTGGATCGATGACCTGTTCCTCAATCGCCTGGACCCGAACGCGCATGCCTATTTTGCCACCCTCCGAGACTTGCGGGTCTCCAGTCATCTGCTGATACGCCGCGATGGCGAGATTGTTCAGTATGTCCCATTCGATCAGCGGGCCTGGCATGCCGGTGAATCCAATTTTTGTGGACGCTGGCGTTGTAACGATTTCTCCATCGGCATAGAACTGGAAGGCGGCGATGAGGGACCGTTCACCGAGCCCCAGTATCAGGCACTCGCGCAAGCCACCCATTGGCTGATGCAGCGTTATCCGGGGATCCGGGAGACCCGCATCACCAGCCATTCCGCAATCGCCCCCGGACGCAAGACGGATCCGGGCCCCCATTTCGACTGGCACCAATACCGGACACTGCTGCAATCTGTGAGAGAAGGAGATCCGGGGCCGCGTCCTGCCTGAAGGCTGGCGTAAGCCGACCTGTCCCCTTAAAATCATTCTGTCGGTAGCATTTCTGCAGAGCCTACCCGCAACCCGGCCACTGGAATGGGATAACACATTCGATGACCTTCACGATCGTACTCATCTGCCTCATCGCCGAACGCTTTCTGCAGGACACCCTGACATGGCGAAACGACCGCTGGTTTTTCCGCTATACAGAATGGTATCGGGCACAATCCCTGCCGAACACCTTACAACAGGGGACACTCGGCCTGATCACCCTGCTATTGCTCCCTCTGCTGGCTATCGCGCTGATCCAACAGGTTCTGAATGGCGCGCTATGGGGGTTCCTCGATGTCGCGTTCGCGTTGGTCGTGCTGCTCTACACCCTGGGTCCAAAGGACCTGGACCAACAGGTCAACGAGTATGTGGATGCCCGGGAGCACGACGATGAACAAGCCGCCCGAGACATCGCCGGGCAACTCATCGATGATGAACCTCCTACCAGCGAGCCGGCACGCTCCCAGGCTGTCGCGGAAGCGGCCTTGCAATTAGCCAACAGACGCATCGTCGCGGTACTTTTCTGGTTCGTTCTGCTCGGTCCTCTGGGGGCCATGCTCTATCGCCTTGCCAGTTGGCTACCCAAATCCGATCAAGCGGCACAGAGCCTCGACTACCGATTGAACGCCCTGCAACTGGTACACATCCTGGATTGGCTGCCAGCACGTCTCACGGCATTCTGCTACGCCATCGCCGGCAGCTTCGAAGATGCCCTGTACGGCTGGCGTAGCTACCAGGAGCAGCGCCATAGTGAATTCAGCGACTCGAATACCGGCATCCTGATCTGTACCGGCAGCGGCGCAATGCGACTGACCACATTGCTTGATGAGACCCAAACCGGCGCCGGGGTATATTCCTACCTGCCGAAAGCGGCAATGGCCCTGATCTGGAGAAGCCTCATCGTTTTCATGGCATTACTCGCTTTCATCAGTCTTTCCGGCCTGGTGTGACGGCATGACGAAAACCACCACCATCGATCTGATGCGGCACGGCGAACCCGTCGGAGGTCGACGTTACCTGGGACAGATTGACGACCCTTTGAGTGACAGGGGCTGGTCCCAGATGCGTCAGGCTGTAGCGGGTCATTCTCCCTGGAAGACCATCATCAGCTCGCCATTGAGACGGTGTAGTGAA
>JARRNW010000296.1:0-4841 GCA_037384565.1 Candidatus Thiodiazotropha sp. | reverse complement strand
GAGTCGCCGGGAATTTGACGGATCTTTTGACTATAAATCGTAACTTATTGATATTAAATAATAAATAAAATAGGCACGCAAATTGCTCTATTGTCAGTGTGAAAGATTGACTGACCATAGAGGTTACAAACCGTGTCACCAAAACCATCCATTGCCGACCGACAACATGCCTTGGAGGCGGCGTTCAATCTTTTCAACCAATTATCTGAAGAGCTGACCGGTTCCTATCAGCAGCTGCAATCCCAGGTGTTGGAACTTAGCCAGGAACTCGCCGCCGCCCGCAGTGAGCGGATGGTCCAGCTCGCTGAGAAAGAGCGTCTGGCCGACCGGCTCGAAAAACTACTCGATACCCTGCCTGCGGCGGTGATCGTACTGGATGGCGAGGCGCGGATCCGGGAGTACAATCCCGCCGCCGTGCAACTGCTCGGAGATCTTGCAACCCTGCAGCTCTGGCCGGAGATCGTAGCCCAGCGTTCACTCAACGGCGCCCTGAAAGGCAATGAACTCAAACTCAGCAACGGTCATGTGTTGACCCTCTCCAGCAGTCCCTTGGAACAGGCGCCGGGCCACATCCTGGTGCTGGTGGATGTCACCGAGACCCGCAAACTCCAGGAGCGGCTGAATCGTCGCGAGCGCCTGACCGCCATGGGCGAGATGTCCGCCCAGCTGGCGCATCAGATGCGTACCCCTCTGAGTACCGCGCTGCTGTATGCCTCACATCTGGTGAATGACGGAATCGATACCCAGCGGCGTCAACAATTCGCCGCGAAATTGCGTGACCGGCTGCAACACATGGAGCGTCAAATTCACGACATCCTCATGTTCGCCCGGGGGGCGGACTCGGGGGACAAATGTCTGGATCTCAGTCGTCTGCTGGAGCGCTTCACCGCTTCCGCTGAACAACAGTGGCAAGCCTCCGGTGGTCAACTGTCGATCGACGATCGAAGCGCCGGACAGGCATCGATGATCGGTCGTGAGGACGCGATCCTGGGATTGCTGGGCAATCTTCTGGAAAACGCAATTCAACAGGGCGCTCACCGGGTCCACATCAGCCTGAACGCCGGCGACGAGATCGCCCTTGATGTGGCGGATGACGGACGGGGCATCCCCGATGAACTGATGCAGCGGATCTTCGATCCTTTCTTCACCACACGCAGCGGCGGCACCGGTCTGGGTCTGGCGGTGGTGCAGAACCTGGTCCTGAATCACGGTGGCGAAATCCTCGCCGGCGCTTCGGAGTGGGGAGGGGCGCTGTTCCAGTTGCGCTTTCCCCTGGCGGCAGCGGTGAAGTGCGCCCCCCGGAGGCGGCCCCATTTCACCCGCCAAAACACGCAACATCTGAGGAGTCTGTCATGAGTCATGCAACGGTGCTGATAGTGGAAGACGATCCGGCCCTGCGTGAGGCCCTGAGCGATACCCTGGAGCTGTCCGGTTACCCGGTACGCACTGCGGAAGATGGTCAAAACGCCCTCCAGGTCATGCAGCAGGAACCGATCGGCATGGTGGTCAGTGACGTGCAGATGCAGCCCATGGATGGCCATGAACTTTTGCGCGAAATCCACAAAAGCCTGCCCGGTACCCCGGTGCTGCTGATGACCGCCTACGGATCGATCGAAAAGGCGGTAATGGCGATGCATGATGGGGCCGTGGACTATCTGGTCAAGCCCTTCGAGGCGGAGGTGCTGGTGAGTAAAGTTGCCGAGCATCTGCCCAGTTCGGTGGACACCAACCCGGAAGGCCCGGTGGCCGAGGACTTGCGCAGCCGCGAGGTACTGGAACTGGCCCGGCGAGTGGCACAGAGCGAGGCCACGGTGCTGCTCAACGGCGAGAGTGGAACCGGCAAGGAGGTCTATGCCCGCTATATCCACCAGCAGTCACCCAGGCGAGATGGCCCCTTCGTGGCGATCAACTGCGCGGCGATCCCCGAGAACATGCTCGAAGCCGTGTTGTTCGGTTACGAGAAGGGCGCCTTCACCGGCGCATACCAGTCCACAGCGGGCAAGTTCGAACAGGCCCAGGGCGGTACTCTGCTGCTTGACGAGATCTCCGAGATGAGCCTGGCGCTGCAGGCCAAGCTGCTGCGCGTGCTGCAGGAGCGGGAACTGGAACGTCTGGGCGGCCGACGCATGATCGAACTGGACGTGCGGGTGTTGGCTACCACCAATCGCAGGCTGCGCGAAGAGGTTTCCGCAGGCCGCTTTCGGGAAGATCTCTACTACCGCCTGAATGTGTTTCCGATCCGTCTGCCCCCCCTGCGGGAACGCCCCCGGGATATCCTGCCGCTGGCCCACTATCTGTTGGCCAAAAGCCTGCGTCCGGGGCAGAAACTGCCGAACATCAGTGAGACGGCGCAGCAGCAACTGCTGGGTCATCCCTGGCCGGGCAATGTGCGGGAACTCGACAATCTCATACAGCGGGCGTTGATTCTCAATACCGGGGGAGCCCTGGAATCCGCCGATCTTGCCTTCGAGGCACAGTCGGGAGAACCCCAGACCGAAACACAATCCCCCCAACCGGGCAAGGGCCGGCTGCCCGAAGACCTGCGTTCGGTGGAAGAACAGATGATTCTGGATGCGCTTGAGGACGGTCGAGTCAGCCGCAAGCATGTGGCCAGCCGACTGGGTATCAGTGAACGTACCCTGCGCTACAAGATCGCGCGGATGCGCGAGGCCGGGGTGGCGGTTCCAAGCTGAGTCGCCGCGGAGCTGAACTGGTGCGGAATCTGCATCCTTAGGATATCGATGGTTGAAGACGGAGTGAATGATGAACAACAGCATGAATATTGACCAGGTGTTGGCGCAGATGCGGGTGATGTCCGCCCAGGCCGGCAATCATTCGAGCGAATCCCCCAAGGCGGCGGGTGCCGATTTTTCCGATCTGCTCAAACAGTCCATCGATCAGGTGAACTCGATACAGAAAGAGACCAATGCCCTGCGCAACGCCTTCGAATCCGGGGAGGGCAATGTGGATCTGGCCCAGGTGATGATTGCGGCACAGAAGTCGAGCCTCTCCTTTGAGGCCATGGTTCAAGTGCGCAACAAGCTTGTCGAGGCCTATAAGGATGTTATGAGCATGTCGATGTAACTTACTGGATAATATAGAAAAATGGCTACGGTAAACGCACAACAGACAACCCGTGAACTGCAGGAGGCACCACGCCTTCAGGATAACCCCATCGTCCGCCAGATCGCGGTGATGATTGGTATCGCAGCCAGCGTCGCCCTGGGCGTGGCCGTGGTGTTGTGGTCTCAGACCCCCAGCTACGCGCCGCTCTTCGGTAACCTCTCGCAGAAGGACGCCATGGAGATCGCCCAGTCCCTGCAGCAGGCTGGGATCCCCTACGAGATTGATCAGGGCAACGGCATCATCATGGTACCGAGCAGCAGTCTGCAGGAGGCGCGGATGAAGCTTGCCGGCCAGGGCTTGCCGCACTCCGGTTCCGCCGGTTTTGAACTGCTCCAGGAGGACACCGGCTTCTCCACCAGTCGACTGGTGGAGTCGGCGCGTTACCAGCATGCCATCGAGGGTGAACTGGCGCGCTCCATCGCTACCCTGATGAACGTGGAATCCGCCCGTGTGCATCTCGCCACCCCCAAACAGTCGGTGTTTATCCGCAAACGCAAGTTTCCCAGCGCTTCAGTGATCCTAAAACTCTATTCCGGGCGTAATCTGGAGCCGGGTCAGGTCGAGGCGATTCAGCATCTGGTGGCCTCCAGCGTACCGGAACTGGATGTCTCCAACGTCACCGTGGTGGATCAGAAGGGGCGCCTGTTGAGCAAAAAGCAGGACAGCCGCGAGATGGAGCTGTCATCCAGCCAGTTCGAGTACACCCGGGGCCTGGAAGACCACTACAAACAACGCATCGAGGACATCCTCTCTCCGGTGATCGGGCGGGATAATCTGCGCGCCGAGGTGACCGCCGACGTGGATTTCACCTATGTGGAGCAGACTCAGGAATACTATAATCCTGATGTGAATGCGCTGCGATCTGAACAGATCAACGAGCAGCAGTCGATCCTCAGTGAAGCGCAGGGCGTACCGGGAGCGCTGACCAATCAACCGCCGGCCGCGGGCAATGCGCCCCAGGTGGCCGGTCAGGCAGGGGCCAATGGGGAGGCCGGGGGAACCCCGGTCAACACCAGCAAGCGCGCCACGCGCAACTTCGAGCTGGACAAGACCATCAGCCATACCCGGATGCCCACCAACCGCCTGCGCCGGCTCTCCGTCGCGGTGGTGGTGAACGACCGCGCCGAGGTCGACGAGGAGGGACAGGTGACACCGGTCAAGCGCACTGCGGAGGAGATCACCCGGATCTCCAACCTGGTGAAAGAGGCGGTTGGCTACGATATCCAGCGAGGTGACCGGGTGCAGGTGATCAGCGAGGAATTCTACATACCGAAGCCGCCGGAAGCCCTCCCCGAACCCGCGATCTGGGAAGAGAGCTGGTTCTGGGACACGGTGCGCCAGGTGGGCGGAGTGCTGCTGTTCCTGGTACTGGTTTTCGGTGTGCTGAAACCGATCATGACCCGTCTCACCAAACAGATCGTGTATGCGCCCCAGGAGGCCCTGGCTGGTGCGGCCGCGGGTGAGGGTGGCCTGGCGGGAAGCGCTGAGAGCGGCGGCGGATATCTACCCGAGAGCGAGGGGGAAGCGCTGCACCTGCCTGGACCGCGCAGCTACGAAAGGACCCTCGATGCCGCCCGCGGCATGATCGCGGAAGATCCGAAGCGCGTCGCCCAGGTCGTGAAGAAATGGATCGCTGAAGATGGCCACTAATCCAAAAGCCGAAGCGACGAAAGAGGTCGCAAAAGCCGAGGTCCCGGATACCCTGAAAATCCGGG
>JARRNW010000295.1:0-12132 GCA_037384565.1 Candidatus Thiodiazotropha sp. | reverse complement strand
CCGATGAGCGATGGTACCCAGGCGGTGATTGCGGGACTCTCTCCCGGGGAGTTGGTGGCCCTGGATCCGGTGGCTGCCGCAACCCTCTTGAAGCAGCAGATGGCGGAGCGCCACGATGGATAAACTGGGTATTTCCGGTCGGGTGGCCAAGCAGTTCCTGGTCACCGAAATCACCCCCCTACTGGCCTTGGTGGGTATACTGCTCGGGCTGTTTGCCGTACTGGTGACCCCCCGGGAGGAAGAGCCGCAGATCAATGTCACCTTCGCCAACGTGTTCATCCCTTTCCCCGGTGCCACCGCCAGCGAAATCGAGAACCTGGTAGCGAGCCCGGCGGAACAGGCCCTCTCCGAGATCGACGGCATCAAGCATGTCTACTCGACTTCACGGCCTGGCATGGCGGTGCTCACGGTACAGTTCCTGGTCGGTGAGGACCGGGAAGACGCCATCGTGAGGTTGTTCAGCAAGGTCTATTCGAACCAGGACTGGTTGCCTCAGGGGTTGGGTGTCGGTCAGCCGATCATCAAACCCAAGGGTATCGATGACGTGCCGATCGTCACCGCAACCCTATGGTCCGAAGACCCGGAACTGGGTGCCTTTGAATTGGGCCAGGTGGCCCATGCACTGGAGTCGGAGCTCAAACGGGTACCTGGGACCCGGGACATCTACACCATCGGCAATCCGGATCGGGTGGTGCATGTACTGCTCGATCCACAGGCCCTGTCCGGTCACAATATCGACCTCAACGACCTGCGCACCGCCCTGCAGTCGGGCAACCATATCCGGGACAATATCAGTGTCACGGCGGAGAATCGGGAACTGCTCGTGCAAGCGGGTACCTTCCTCACCACCCCCGAGGAGATTGGCAACCTGGTCATCGGCGTGAGCGGGGACAAGGCGGTCTACCTGCGTGACGTGGCAAAGGTGGTGCAGAAGCCCGATCAGCCGAAGCAGTATGTGTGGATGGGCACCGGCCCTGAGGGTGCACAGAAGCAACTGCCCCAGGGGGGCAAGTTTCCCGCGGTGACCGTGGCGGTGGCGAAAAAGCCGGGTACCAATGCGGTGGACATCGCCAAGGCTGTGATCGATCGGTTTGAACAGCTCAAGGGTGTGTTCATTCCGGAAGGCGTCAATGTCACCATTACCCGAAACTACGGAGAGACCGCTGAAGCCAAGGCCAACAAGCTGATCAGCAAGCTGGCGTTCGCCACCCTGTCGGTGGTGGCGTTGGTGCTGCTGACCATCGGTTGGCGGGAGGCGATCATCGTCGGCGCGGCGGTGGTGGTGACCCTGGCGATCACTCTGTTCGCCTCCTGGGCCTGGGGTTTCACCCTCAACCGGGTCTCCCTGTTCGCTCTGATCTTCTCCATCGGTATCCTGGTGGATGACGCCATCGTGGTGGTGGAGAACATCCATAGGCATCTGCAGATGGGGGCCAAGAGTCTGCGCGAGGCGATACCCAAGGCGGTGGACGAGGTTGGTGGGCCGACCATCCTGGCCACCTTCACGGTGATCGCGGCGCTGCTGCCGATGGCCTTCGTCACTGGTCTGATGGGCCCCTACATGAGTCCGATTCCGATCAATGCCAGTACCGGTATGCTGATCTCCCTGGTGGTGGCCTTTGTTTTCACCCCCTGGCTGACCCATCGGATTCTGGCCAGCCAGGCCGAGCATATCGCGTCTCATGGTGACAACCATGGAGCCCCGGCGCTGTACGGCTTTTTCAACAAAATCATGTCCCCTTTCCTGGTGGGCCGCCGGGGTAACCGGATGCGCTGGGTGCTGCTGGGATCGATCCTGCTGCTGATCGCCGCATCGATCTCCCTGGTGGTGACCAAACATGTGGTACTGAAGATGCTGCCCTTTGACAACAAGTCGGAGTTCCAGGTGGTTCTGGATATGCCGGAAGGCACCAGTCTTGAACAGACCACCCGGGTGCTGGATGAACTGGGGGACTATCTCGGCAGCGTACCCGAGGTGACCGACTATCAGGTCTACTCCGGTACCGGCTCGCCCATCGGCTTCAATGGCCTGGTGCGTCAGTACTACCTGCGCCAGGGCGCCAACCTGGGTGACATCCAGGTCAACCTGGTGGACAAGCATCACCGGGACCGCAAGAGCCACGAGGTGGCCCTGGCGGTGCGTGAGCCGCTGCGGGCGATCGCCCGGGAGTACAACGGCAATGTGAAGATCGTCGAGGTGCCTCCGGGTCCTCCGGTCATGTCGCCCCTGGTGGCGGAGGTCTATGGCCTTAACTACGAGGGTCAGACCGAGGCGGCCTGGGAGATCCGCAAGGTGTTCGAGAACACCCCGGATATCGTGGATGTGGACGACAGTGTCGAATATCCCGCCACTAAGTTCGTGGCGGTGGTGGATCGGGCCAAGGCCTCCCTGCTCAAGGTGCCCCAGAGCCAGGTCGCCGAGGCGTTGAAAACCGTGTTGGATGGGGAGGATGCCAGCTATCTGCACGGGGAGCGTCTCAAATACGCGGTGCCGATCCGCATCGAATACTCCGAGGCGGACAAGTCCGATCTGGATCAGGTGCTCTCGCTACGAGTCCGCTCCCAGAGTGGACAGCTGGTGCCGCTCTCGGAGATCGTGCAGGTAATACCCCGGGTGCGGGAGTACTCCATCCAGCACAAGGATCTGCTGCCGGTGGTCTACGTGACGGGTGATATGGCAGGCAAGACCGACAGTCCCCTGTATGGCATGTTCGATATCTCCGCACAGCTCGGCGACGGGGGGCTCGATCAGTGGTTCCTCAATCAACCGGAGAACCCCTACGCCTACAGCCTGAAATGGGATGGGGAGTGGCAGATCACCTATGAGACCTTCCGTGACATGGGTATCGCCTACTCGGTGGGATTGATCATGATCTATCTGTTGGTGGTAGCTCAGTTCCGCTCCTATCTGGTACCCCTGGTGATCATGGCGCCGATTCCGCTGACCGTGATCGGCATCCTGCCGGGCCACGCCCTGCTGGGAGCCCAGTTCACCGCCACCTCGATGATCGGCATGATCGCCCTGGCGGGCATCATCGTACGCAACTCGATCCTGCTGGTGGACTTCGTCAATCAGCAGGTCCGCGAAGGCGTCAGTCTGGAAAAGGCGGTGATCAACTCCGCCGCGGTGCGGGCCAAGCCCATCGCCCTGACCGCGATCGCGGCCATGGCCGGTGGATTTTTCATCCTCGATGACCCGATCTTCAGCGGTTTGGCGGTCTCATTGATCTTCGGTCTGTTCGTCTCCACCGTATTGACCCTGGTGGTGATTCCGGTGGTCTATTATGCGGCGATGCGTAACCGGGTGGCATTGATTAAGACGGTTGAATGAGCGATTGAGAAGTCTACTGCGTATGCCTGATAATGATCGAGCCCGGCCTGATGGCCGGGTCTCAAGATGAGCGACATTGAAATAACGAGCTCGCGTCGAATGACATGTTGCTACTTTGGGCGCTTAAGAGATTGAAACGACCACGGGTGAGGCATGCCAGATGTCCGAGTTGTACTCGCGAATGGCTCGGTCGGATGAAAATCGACCGGCTCGCGCCACGTTAAGGATGGACATACGAGCCCACTGGGCCGTGTCCATATAGGTTTGACCTACCCGTTCCTGGCAGTCGAGATAGGCTTGAAAGTCCGCCAGCACAAGGTATGGGTCGTGGTTGAGCAGGTTGTCCGTGAGCGGTCGAAACAGGTCTGTGTCGCCATGTGAGAACAGCCCGGAGTTGATGAGATCGATGACTCCGCGCAAGGCATCGTTGTGTTCATAGATCGCGCGGGGATGATAACCGCCTGTGCAGATCGACTCCACCTCCGGCGCGGTTTTGCCGAACAGGAAGAAGTTGTCTTCGCCAACCGCCTCGCGAATTTCCACATTGGCCCCATCCAGGGTGCCGATGGTCAGCGCCCCGTTCAGGGTGAACTTCATATTCGCGTTTGACGGTGAAGTCGGGTACGAAGACCACCTTGAAGCGTCCGTCCACCTGGGGGTCGCGGTTGATCACTTCGCCCACCGAGTTGATGAGCTTGATGATGAGTTTGGCCATCGCATAGCCCGGCGCCGCTTTACCGCCAAAGACAAAGGTGCGCGGTGTGATTTCGATATTCGGATTTTGCTTGACCCGATTGTAGAGCGCCACGACATGCAGCAGATTGAGGTGTTGGCGCTTGTATTCATGGATACGCTTACACTGGATATCGAACAGACTGAGGGGGTCGCAGTCGATCTCCAGGAGGTTGCTGATGAAATTGCTCAGAGTCACCTTGCGTTCGTGCTTGATGGCCATCCAGCGGGTTTGGAATGCGGGATCGTCGGCCAGGGGCTCGAGGTTGTGTAACTGCTCCAGATCGTGGTGCCAGCGGGCGCCGAGCGTGTCGTTCAACAGTTCGGTGAGCCCCGGGTTGCTGAGCATGATAAAGCGCCGGGGGGTCACGCCGTTGGTTTTGTTCTGAAATTTTTCCGGCCAGACTTCGTGGAAGTCGTGCAACACGGTATCGGCGAGCAATTGGCTGTGCAGGGCGGCCACGCCGTTGATGGCGAAACTCCCCACACAGGCCAGATGGGCCATCCGCACATGGCGTTCTCCGGTTTCGTCGATGATGGAGAGCCGGGCGATGCGCGCGTAATCAAATGGGTAACGCAACCGCACATCATCTAAAAAGCGGCTGTTGATCTCGAAAATGATCTCCATATGGCGCGGCAGTACGCTCTGGAACAAGGGCACTGGCCAGGTTTCCAACGCTTCCGGCAGCAGGGTATGGTTGGTGTAGGCCATGCAGTTGCGGGTGATCTCCCAGGCGTCGTCCCAGTCCAGGTCGTGGACATCCAGTAACAGTCGCATCAGTTCGGCCACGGCCACGGTGGGGTGTGTGTCGTTCAATTGCACGACGAACTTTTCTGAAAATTTCTTCAGCGGTTTACCGGTTGTTTTGAAGATCCGCAGCATGTCCTGCAGCGAGCAGGTCACGAAGAAGAACTGCTGGATGAGACGCAGGCGCTTGCCGCTGTCGGCTTCGTCGTTGGGGTAGAGTACCTTGCTGATATTTTCCGAGCGCACCTTGCGCATTACCGCACCGAAATAGTCCCCCTGGTTGAAGGCCTGGAAGTCGAACGATTCGCTGGCCTCGGCGCTCCACAACCGTAACTGGTTCACGGTGTTAACGCCGTAGCCAAGGATAGGGGTGTCGTAGGCCACTCCACGGAACTGATCTTCGCTGATCCAGCGTACTCTCAGACGGCCTGTATGGTCTTGGTATTGCTCGGTGTGTCCCCCCAGCTTGACCTCGTACACGATGGCCGGGCGTTTGACCTCCCAGGCGTTGCCGTAGTGCAGCCAGGTATCGCTGGTCTCCACCTGCCAGCCGTCTTTGATGAACTGGTCGAAGATCCCATATTCGTAGCGGATGCCGTAGCTGATGGCGGGGATCTGCAGGCTCGCAAGGGAGTCCATGTAGCAGGCGGCAAGACGCCCAAGACCGCCATTGCCAAGCCCGGGCTCCTCTTCCGAGTCGATGATGGCGTCAAGGTCCAGGCCCAACTCATCCATGGCCTGCCGTGTATTCTCCAAGATGTCCAGGTTGAGCAGGTTGTTGGCCAGGTGAGGGCCGGGCAGGTATTCGGCGGACAGGTAGCAGACCGTGCGGCAGTCGGTCTGCTTATAGGTTTGCACGGTGGCCATCCAGCGTCTCAGCAACCGGTCGCGCAATGTGTAGGCCAGTGCGCTGTAGATGTCATGCGGACTGGCCACTTCCAGGAAACGCCCCTGAACGTAGTAGAGATTGTCGAGAAAGGCCTGGCGTATGGCATCTACAGACATGCCGGTACGTATTAACCCATCAGGTTGCAGGCGGGATGATGTGTCTGGTCCAGTACTCATGGAGGGCCACTATGTGTCGGTGGATTCGTGAATAAGGAATTTTGCTTACAAAGCATAGTCGCTCCCTGTTGGGGGGTATAGGAAGCCTGGAGTTTTTTTGACTCAAGTGTCATTGGAACCAGTCTGAGGTAACCCAGATGGAGCGAAGCGGAATCCGGGATCAGGCAGAACACGTGTCTGCAGTTCAATCCAAACCGTGTGCAAACGCTCTCGTAGTGCCGTGCTGGCACGGATGAACGGCGCGCGCACTTCATCCGTACAGTGGTCCTGATCTGCAAGCCAGGCTTTGAGCGGAGCTGGGTTGGGTTCCATAAACAGGCTGCGCACCAGCGGCTGCAAGGCAACAGCGATACTCCGCGCGCTTGCCAGTTCACCCTGCTGGAGCAGGTTGTAAATCTGTACATGCCAGTGTGGCAGGATATGCGCCGATGCGGCAATCGTACCCTGAGCCCCCACACAGAGTGCGGCGAAATTCTGGCAATCCTCACCGGAGAGAATGCTCAGAGGTGTTTCGTGCACCAGGCGTGTCAGGCGCTCCAGACTGCCACCGCACTCTTTGACGGCAACGATGCGGGGGTCAACTGCCAATTGCTGTAGGGTCTCCAGTTCAATGTCTACCCCGCTCCGGTAGGGGATGTTGTAAATCAATATGGGTAGATCAGCGGCTTCCGCAATGGCCGCGAAATAGTGATGAATGCCCTGCTGAGTCGGCCGAACATAGGTGGGAGCCGTGACCAGCAGACCGTCGGGTTTCAGAGTTGCGAGTGCCCGTGCGCCCTCGATCGCAGCATGGGTTGCGTATTGGGTCAGTCCCAGGACGATCGGCAACTCTGGTACGGCTTCGCGCAGTGTCGCGAAGAGCGCCTCGAGCTCGCCGGGTTGTAACAGTACCCCTTCTCCGGTGGTGGCTCCGGCAATCAGTCCCGCAACGCCATGCTCGGCGAGGTGCCGGGCGAGTTGAGCGAGCGCCGGGTGATCCACGTGACCATTACGAAAGGGTGTGACGATAGGAATCCAGATGCCTTGAAATTGTGATCGCATTGTTGTGCCTCGATGTGAACGGATGAATAGGGTTCGTTCCGCCGGTCGGGTACCGGGTCGAGGCTTGAAGGCATGTATGCTTGCGTGTCAGTCCCGTCCGGCATTCCGCCTGACGGGAAAGGGTCTTCCCGTCAGTGGAGAAGCCGTTTCTTCTGTTTCAGCTCTGAAAGGCATGCCCGTGCCGCTGTGCAATCTGCGGCAGGTTGTTTGTGATGGGCAGTATTGATACGCATTTTTACAAGGATCGGGTTTCAGAGTTGAGTTTTGAATCTACTGCATTGGCTTTGAGTTGGCAAGTGACAGTCGGTTGAAAACAGGGGGGAACTGGGCGATGATCCCGCCGGGATTCAATATCCAGAGGGGTCTGATCGTGGGGTGCCACAAAGCACCGATAAAAACGATCTTCGCAATACTTCTTTTGGGCGGGGCGTTAACCACCGAGGCGAATGAGAGTTTGTCGTTGCACGCACTGCCGGTGCCAATCGATAACGTTGTGCATTGGGCGCTCCTGGATGCCGACAATCGGGTGGTGGTTGCTCCGGAATCTTTGCTGCGCATTGGGGGGCTAGCCGACATGGGGGGCGGTCGGCAGCGGATCAATGCTCAGGCGGCGAATGGCAAATGGGGTTATCTTGATGAGCAGGGTCACTGGTTGGTGGAACCTGAGCTTGATGAAGCACGGGGGTTCGTTACCGACGTAGGTCTTGCACGAGCCAGACAAGGGAACCAATGGGGTTATATCAAGAGCGATGGTAGCTGGTTGGTCAAGCCGCGCTATGAGTCTGCGCGTCCTTTTTATCATGGCTTTGCCGCTGTGGCGGAGCATAAGGGTGGTGACTATTTCTTCATCGATACTACGGGCAAAAAGGCCTTCGACGGTGAGTTTTCCGCCGTGGGGGATTTTGGCTACAACAATCTGGCTCCGGTCGCTCGGGGTGAACAGTGGGGCTATGTTGATCAGACCGGCAAGATGGTGATTCAGCCCCAGTTTGATCGGGCGTTTCCATTTTCTTCCCAGGGCGTCGCTCAGGTTACCGCTAAACCCAAGTCCTCACCGGGTCTGCTGGATCGGTTGATGGGCAGTTCCCAAGGCGATGACGACGAGGCGCTTTCCGGCGTGATCGATACCCAGGGCCGGTGGATTGTCAAACCCAAATTCGAATTTCTGTGGGCCTATAACGATGAAGGGCTCGCCTGGGGGCAGTGGCAGACAAGTGGTGGAGAGAAGAATGGCTATGTTGACACCCAAGGGAAGCTGGTTTGGGAGGCCAGTTATCATGATTTCCACGCGCAGATGAATGGTCTGATGTGTGCCCATGGCATGCACTATCAGTTCTTTACCCCGCGTGGAGAGGTCGTGATCGCGGAACACTCGCAATGGGCCGATAGCTTTCGTGACCCACAAGTCACCGTTGCATTGCGTGATCAATGGGGGTTGTTGTATCGCGACGGACGCTTCGAGCCCTTCGAGTCCGATTTTCGCGAGCCGCTGGTCGGTCACGAACAGATCGTCATCGGTTTTTCCGGGGGACTGCTTGCGGGGGTCACCCGGGATCGCAATGTTGCCTATTTTGATCGTGATGGAAAGCGACAGCTCACCCTGGCTCCGGGCGCCGATGGCCGGTTGACCCTCAGCAATGCCGCGGGCAAACCCTTATGGCGGGGAGATAAGCCGAGCGTACCTGTGCGGGCGGTATTGAACCCGGGGCCTGAGGAGCACTTCACGGACTTGGGTGACTGGCAGGGTGGCATTGTGGCGCTCGCTGAGAAGCTGATCGCCGCACCGCCCCGGGCGTTTTATCCAGACATCTTTTTTGCCGAACCGGAAGATTTCTATCAGTTTGAAATCGCGGATGTCTACGACCGCTATGAGTCTCTGGATCAACTGCCTTCCGGTGCCTACAAGGTCCTGGCCTATGCGTATCAGGATGAGGGCTTCCTGGGGTACTACGGCTACCTTTGGGAAGGGTATCCGAATTTTGGAAAAGTCTATTTTCCCGCACTGCGCAAACAGCTGACGCAACGTTTCGGCGAGCCGATCACGGATATCGGTACTTACGATCATGTTCTGCTGGGTGGTGATTGGATGGAACGGGCGATCTGGCGCCTGCACAACCGTTACCTGATTCTCGAAAGCATGGGCCAGGTTGGCGACGGCGAGCAGGATCAGGCGCTGATTCTGGCGGCTGTCGAAGCTCCGTTCATCGAGGGCCGAGATGATTCGGATAGCAGCGCCCCTGTTGCAGTGCCACAAGGCAGCGAAACACCCCCCATCTCGGAAACCAGTGATCCGCGGGTCAAGGAGTTGGTGCACCAGGCCGCCCAGGCAGTCTATCCGGCCCCCCGAGATGCACGCCGTTTTATTGCCGAAGCCCTGGCGTTGGTGGAGCAGGGTGCGCAGATCAGTGAATACGACTATCTATGGACCCAATACGGCCTGCTGAAGTCCAGCGACGATACCGACACCAGCAACTTTGCCAACAGCACGCCCGAAGCATACCGGGATACTGCGCTGCGGGTGCTGGGTTTTCTCGATGAACATGGTCTGTCCAGCGCTGTTTTCATGCCGGGGGTGGCCGAGGAGAACGAATTCAAAGGTGAGGTGTACCGTACGGCAGCGAACGGCTTGGCTTGGCTGATCTACGAAGCGGATGACAGTTCATCGGATGAGCTGGAAAGCGCCCTGGCTTGGGCGGTGGTCGCGGAGCAGCATATTCGCAACGAAGAGGATTACTACATACTCGATACAAAAGTGCGAATTTTACTGCGCCTTGGGCGAACGGATGCTGCCTATCGCATTGTTTCCAAAGTTCTGCAGGAAGATCCGGAGTTTGGCGATTTCGAAGATTTTATCGACGATGACGAGTATCAGGCTTGGCGTCGTACCCGGGGATAGGTGAGGCTGAAGAATCTGCCAGGGGATCGGCGAATCTCCTGACCTCTTCGGCTAGCTCAATGTGCAACTGGGTAGTGTCGCTTACACGTTTCTGCGGGCGCTGTAGGTGACAAAACCCAACAGGGCGGAGCCGAACAGCCAGGCCGCGGTCGGTAGGGGAACGGCGCTAACGGTTACGTCATACGCACCGCCGAAGACAGCGTCGGCGTCGCCGGTGAATTGAAGAGTGTAGGTGCCCGCGGAAAGTCCCGGCAGGACAAAGCTGGCATCCACAAGATTACCGGTTGAGAAGAGTCCCGTGTTCAGGGAGTCCAGGACGCTGAATTGCGAAACGTTCAGGATATCAATAAAACTCGCCGATAATTCGCTGTCCCTGATCGAAACATTGACGGAGCCAGGGTTAGTGAGTGTAAAGGTTCCGGTATCGGCGAACGGACCTGAGAGATCCGCGGTATTTGTGACCAAGTGATTGTAGGTAAAGGCTTGTCCCAGGATCAAATCGGCATCGTAGTTGACCGCCATCGCTGCGCCGGAGACGAGGGATCCGGACAAGCAAAGTGCAAGCGTGGTTAGTAAGTTGCTGGTCTTCATTGGTACGGCCTTGTATAACGTTGCTGATATTCCAAAGATTTACCGGTGCGCCAAAGTAATACTGATCCTGTTAACGGGTGACCGGCAGAGAAGCACCTGAAAGAGATTGTTGGCACCAGAACACGCGGTACACTGCAAGCTCATAGGATAATTTGCAATAAATGTGCCTTTCTGTTTTTAAAACGATTAGAGCAATCTATCTTATTGAATAATTAGGATTAAGAATAAAAAGTACCTTAATGGGCGCGAGTAAAATGTCCGTTATTCAACAAGGTGTAAATAATACCGGCACTATATTGAGTGGTGATCATGTATGATTCGAAGTCGGTGCTGTACGAGATGTACCTCGTCGAAGATCGGTGGAAATTCTGCAGGGTTCGGGATGTTTGATCTTGAAAATAATCGCAACATTTCTCCTGGATGCCCTGTGATGCGAGGTGTGATGTAATAAAAACCGACAATCATGGGGTTTTGAGGCTGGTTCGTTGAGCGGGCCGTAGGCTTCACTGATTCATATCCCGACTGCTGTTTGAGGCCGGTTTGGCGGGTTATTGGTGATAGCTATTGCTTTTTATGGGTCGATCTTCAAAATGGTGCGCCAATGTACGGCGGGCCAGTCCCGTAGAGTGGCGAATCTCCGTGAAGGCCGAAACAATCTTTCAAATCATCCAGTAGTTGGAAACAATGACCCTATCGTATGCTGACCTTTACAGGTTGTTGACCCCCGAACAGCGGCGCGACGTCTGGTTCGTACTCATATTGACCTTGTTCATGGCCATTCTCGATACCATCGGTATCGCCTCGATTTTGCCGTTCATCACCGTGCTGACGGACCCGGAAGTCATCAAGACCAATGGGATTCTGAAAAGGGTCTATGACATCCTGGGCTTCACCAGTGTGGATCAGTTTCAGTACACCCTGGGTGTTGGAACCTTCTGTCTGCTGATCAGTTCGGTACTCATACGCTCGCTGACCCTCTGGGCGCAGTTGCGTTTCACATCCTACGGTATTCACACCACCGCATGTCGGATGGTCAGTACCTTTCTAGGGCAACCCTACAGTTGGTTCCTGAGCCATCACAGTGCAGATCTGGCGGCGCGTATCCTCTCTGAAGTTCATAACGTATATACCGGCATCTATTACCAGTCGTTGCTGATCATCTCCAATATCCTGGTGATCTCTTTGATCGTGGTGCTTCTATTGGTGGTCGATCCGACCATTGCAGCGACCACGTTTTTCGTCCTGGGTGGTCTCTACTTGATTGTGTTTCTCTCGGTGCGAAAGTACATCGCGCGTCTTGGTGAGGTGCGACTGAAGGCCAATAACGAACGCTTCAGGGCCTTGAGCGAGGCATTTGGCGGGATCAAGGACGTCAAGTCCTCCAGTCTGGAAGGTGTGTTTCTAAACCAGTTCTACCATCCGTCAAAGAGTTTCGCGCGGCAGAGCATCTACAGTGGTTTTATCGCGGAAACCCCCTCTTTCGTGCTGCAAGGGCTTGTTTTCGGAGGCATTGTTCTGCTCCTGCTCTATCTGATGTCGAACTACGGCGGGTTGGACAGCGCCATTCCGGTGGTGGCTGTCTACGCCTTGGCGGGTATTCGGTTTCTGCCCGCACTGCAGAGTATCTACCGGTCTTTGTCGCAGCTGAAGTTTTATGGTGGCTCGCTGGATTTGCTGTCCAAGGATCTGTTGGGTTTGAAGGACTCCGCTCGGCCGATTGAGCGGAAA
>JARRNW010000294.1:0-4861 GCA_037384565.1 Candidatus Thiodiazotropha sp. | reverse complement strand
GCAGGCGCAGCCCGAGCCGCCCGCCGCAAAGCCCAAACAGCAACCCAAGCGCACGGCGCTGCCACCGGAGCTTCCCCGTACTCTGATCCACCACGAGCCGGACAACACCCGCTGTACCTGCGGCTGCGAGCTCAAGCGTATCGGCGAGGACATCAGCGAGAAGCTCGACTACACCCCGGGTGCGTTCACAGTGCCATTCGGGTCAGAGTAAATTTACTCTGACCCCAGAGGCCGCGGCGGATCATCAACAAAATTACACTCAAACGGCCCAATTCCGGCACCACCATCGGCGGGATCTCCGTATCGATCGGTGTTGCCACCTACCGCATGGGAGAAGCGTCGGAGGATTTTCTGCACCGTTGCGACCAGGCCCTCTATAGCGCCAAGAGCCGCGGCAGGAACCGGGTGGTGCTGGCGGATTGAAACTGACGCCGACGTCATCGGTAAGGTGCCGGGCAAGAGGATCCAGGATTTGAAAAGTCAACAATCCGAGCGTGATGCGCTAGCCCGAATGTTTCACCCGGTAACCCAATGATCGCACCGGGATCGTTGTTCAGATGCGGAATTGCGATTTTATCAACCTTTATCCGCCTCACAGGTAACAAGTGCGATACTGTATTGTTTACGCAGTTTTCTTCCCTCTCTAAAAAAGTTGTCGTTCGTGAATTTTAGCCGCACATTCTGATCCTGTTTTTCATCAATGGTTACAACGCCGTTGATCAGTTCATGAATCGATGCCAAGGTTGATGTGGCAGTGGCTACGTTCCCTGAATAGGCAGCGCCATAACCCTGCATGACACTGACTATCTCCCCTTTACTATTCAGTATCGAACTGCCGCTAAAACCAAACAACTTTCCATGATACGCGTCGAGTCCCTGATCGATCTCCCAGATGAGCGTGTATTCTTCGACATCAGCATTGGTATGGCGATATTTGTTGCTGCCTAGAAGACTCAGGTACAGCACGCCAGATCCTCCCATCGGGAAACCGCTGACATATCCTTTGGCATACTTGGATGGCGTTTCATTGGCGATTTTTAAGTAAGGTACATCAACCGGATCGGTGGTAAGCAGAGCGAGATCCTTCTCCGGATGCAGACGTGCCTTGCGCACATAAACCTCTTCGCTCGGACTGCTGCGCAACTTGATACGCGTACACCCGTCGACCACATGCCTGGCTGTCAACCAATGTCCCTGATTGTCCACCGCAGTCGCCGTGCCAGTGCCAGAGTGGGCGTTTTCCGATACCTTAAAGCCAGCGACACCGCCTCCTTTCCACTCAAATGTATAGTTGCAATAGGGGCCGGAACAGGATTGTACAAAATACTTTTTCAAATAGTCGCTGTCTTTCGGTATGCGCTCGGCAAAGAGTTCGTATTCAGGTTGTTTGTTGATGTACCAATCGAGGTTAAGTTCCAAAGCAGCATAGACGCTTGCAGCCAGCACAATAAGTGCAACTATGAATTTCATTCGCATTAGTCCCTTTTCAACATATAAGCAAAAAAAGCAAATATTAACATACGCTGTCATAGACTTCCCGCTTACGCCGGTGTCAGCTTCGGAATTCAAACAGGTAAGGAATTACATTCGGCTACCCGCCTCGTGGCGATATTCGTGCGCATCGGGCGGGGATCCGAATTGTGTCTGGATCTGCACGGGGTCGGAATAAAGTTACTTTGACCCAGGATGATCGGCTCGCGGTTTTGCGCTTAGGCTTCCTCCAGACATCCCCTCACGGGTTTGCCCTTGCCCTCTGCTGGTAGTTGAGGTCAAATACATGAATTGATAGGAAATCTGCCTCAGAAAGGGACGCCTATGCAGCTCATCGATTATCGACCGTGGATCTCCAGCCGGAGACTTGCACTCCATCAGTTCATGCCCATGCTGTACGTACACCCGACAGTCGAGGTGATCTGTCTCGACAAGTCGCGCTTGTCCGATCACTTCTACGTTGGGCGTCGAAAGTCCTGCTCCAATGGCCGTCTCATATAACGCCTGGCTCGTAGTCGCCGCTGCATTGAGTGGCGTAGCTGCACTATTGCACGTCGCTATCGTATTTGGTGGTGCTCCGTGGTATCGCTTTTTTGGTGCAGGCGAAGCCATGGCATTGGCCGCTGAGTCTGGGCGTGCATATCCTGCCATCGTTACCTTTGGCATCGCACTCGTCCTGGGTCTCTGGGCGGCCTACGCACTTTCCGGCGCCGGCCTGCTTTCCGCGTTGCCCTTGCTCAAGTGGTGTCTCACCGCAATCACCGCTGTCTATCTTCTGCGCGGTCTCGGCATTGTTCCGCTCTATCTGCTCGCACGTGAGCAGGCCACTCCGTTTATGGTGTGGAGTTCAATCATCTGCATAGGTTACGGTGTCGTCCATCTGGTGGGCATCATACAGGTCTGGAGCAAATTGTGAACCAAACGCCGCTCCAAAATGTATATCGAGACGTGTAGTCTCGTTAATAAAACTGTTAGCGGTACAAAGGCGTGGCGAATTGGCGCAGTTCGTCATGTGTTACGCATGAAGAATTCCAGCAATAGATCGAGATGTCAGGTGCGGACGTCGTGTGCTCGTGTGTTTGAGTAATCTACGCAGTACTTTAACCCGAATGTTTCACTCGGGAACGCGATGATCGCGCCGAGATCGTCGTTCAGATGCGGATTAACGATTGAGCCAATTCCACAGCTGGACGACGAGATCGGTGCGAGGGCGCGTTCAGCGTGGGTCGGTCACACTTTGTACTTTGCTAATATTCCTGGACATTTAAAATAAAAAGTACGTTGTTCAGATTTCTAAGCGATCTGGTGAAATATTCGGGTCAAGCTGGAACAATTTCGCTGCATGTCATAGGTACAGCATTCTCCTGATTGATAAGCTACTATGTTTCGATATTGATGCAGCTGTGGGAGCTAGCCTTTGTCCCTGGAAAACTACAAGCCCATCTCATGCGGTCTGCATGAAAACTATCAGTTTGCCGTTATGCGGCGTGCTCAGTTGGAGCTGTGCTGGCGTGAGGAGGATGGGTCTGAAAAACATATGATCCTGCTGCCGCGGGACGTCTTTACCCGACAGGGTGCGGAGTATCTGGAAGGTGAGGGAGAGGATGGAGCGAGATACCTCATTCGGCTGGACCGTATTATTGAGGCAAAGTGGGTGGCCGATGGGCGCTCGCTCGATCCATATGTGTGAGATGTGCTGATTGTGTTTTTCGGATCTGGTCGTAATATCTGAGTCAGAATCCAAACAGGCGCTCGATGGTAGAAAGACTACCAACATTGCCGCCTATGACAGCATCTGCCGGGTGCGACACTAAGATTGGTATACTTCAATAAGACCAGGCGCTTTATTGATACGACTGGTATGGCAAGACTCTATCCTAAGCCTGGTTCCTATGGGTAGGGCAAGTGAAAGCACGTCAGTGACGATAGGAGATCGCCCAAACTGCCATTTTCGACCGCACGGCAAACGTATGCTGACATGTATCCGGAACATCCATATCCCGAATAATTCACCCGGCCCCTTAGAAATGCGATTAACGGGCTATTTTATCGAAATGAATTCAACTGGCGAATCTGTCTATCGATTACCCAACGCTTCGTCGATGAATGCCTGCCATACTTCATCCGGCTGCCAGATTGCGTGGACATCCTCGAGTGCGTTTTCCTCGCGCCATTCCAACTCGAGAATGCGATAGAGGGCGAGGAACACGGAGACCCGCTTGTTGGCGGCGCAGTGTACGAAAACCTTTTGCCGGCTGACCGTATTGAACAGTTCGGTGAAACGCCTCAGATCCGCGCGTTGGGGCGCTTGGAAATTTACCGGTATCTGCTCGTAGCGCACGCCGTGGCGTTGCAGAATGGCCGGTTCATCGGCGATGGCATAGGGAGCGTCGGAGAGTCCCAGATTGATCATCACCTCATAGCCTGCCGCGGCGATCTCCTGCAGTTCCGCTTCGTCGGGTTGACCCGACGTCGCCAGGTTGTCGTTCAGCTGTCTGAAGTTGTAGATGCTCTCCAGGCTCGCCACTGGTGTCTCCTTCATGCGGGTTGTCCGCAGAAGAGTATGTCATAGGTGACGGCTTCACCTCGACACCGTCGAAACCCAATGCCCTGTCTTGGCTGCGTGCCGATCCCTCAGGCAAACAACTCCCGATAGAGGTTCATGCCATTGCCGGCGTTCTTGCCGCTGAGCACGAACCCCACCAGCTCTCCATCACGCAGGTAGTCCACGCGATCCGAATCCGCGGTTTTATGCGCTACCGCGAGACTGCCTTCGCGTTTGCGCGGCGGGCAGATCGTGAGGGGAAAGCTGGGCGTCTTCACCCGCACCAGGGGCGGCAGGGTCTCGAACGGCAGATGCTCACCGCGCAAGTCGGCGGCGATGGTTTCGGCCTGGCGCCGGATGGGTTCGATGTAGCAGAAGAGCTCGCCTTCCACCGCAGCGCAGTCGCCGATGGCGTAGATGTGGCTGTCGGTGGTGTGCATCAGCCGGTCGGTGTTGATGCCATTGCTGACCGAGAGGCCCGCCTTTTCGGCCAACTGGGTATTGGGAACGAGTCCGGCGGCGGAGAGAATCAGGTCGGTTTCGATCGCTTCGCCGTCCGAGAGGACCGCGCGAAGCCTCTCGCCGGACTGTTCAGCGCTATCGAGGGTGGCGCCGAAGTGCCACTCGACACCTTTCTGCTGCAACCGCTCTCGCAGCTGGTTCGCGGTATCGGGCGGCAGCAGGGAAGCCAGGGGATGGGCGGCCGGGTCGATCACGCTGACCTGGTAGCCCGCGCTGGAGAGGTCCTCCGCGAATTCACAACCGATCAGCCCGGCTCACAGGATGGTGACATGCCGGACCTGCTGATCGAGCCGGTTGCGCAGG
>JARRNW010000293.1:0-9827 GCA_037384565.1 Candidatus Thiodiazotropha sp. | reverse complement strand
ATCAACACTTCTATGAGTGTCATTCCTCGGGCATGTCGGAAGGACGAGCCTTTGATTTGAATTCTCATGGACAGACTCCATCGTCGGCGGATTTGGTATATGGGCGCCCCGTCAGACTGATGCATACATAGCCCTTCACTTCGCCGTCGTATTGAATCGTTACCGTTCCGGTGTTTTCGGTGTCTGTTGATCGACCTCGAGCATTGTACGTGACAGAGTTGCCGGCGATAGCGACATTAGCGCGGGTGGCGCTCTGGTCCTTGATCGTGACGTCATCATCATCATCGGTCACCTGGGTCACCTGCCAGCCGTGGGCCAAGGGGGTAAATGTGGTGTTTATCTCCGTCCGAATGGCTTCGCCGCGCGCGAAAAGCAGGCCATTTAACAGCTCGTTACTGGTGGTTGTGACAGCATTCCGTTCAACAAAATCTCGAAAGCCCGGAATGGCAATCGCAACTACGATCGCAAGGATGGCCAAGGCGATCATCAGTTCGACAACGGTGAATCCTTTAGTTCGTTTCATTGAGTAACCTCTATTCCACTGACTAATAGCTTAGTTGAATTGCATCCAGGACGGCATACCGCTCATCGGGCAAGCTGGTCCGGATATCCTAAAAACCTGAGCATTGGAGGGCTTAGATCCCGAAGGTAGCGAGTAGGATTTTATGCATCGATTCAGTCCTGGCTTTCCACGGCGAGAATACTGACCCTATAGAGGAAGGGTTTTCCACTCAAAGGGTGGTTAAAATCCACAAGAACCCGGTCGGCCTCGATCTGCCGGATGACCCCCGGTATGGACTCACCCTGGTCATTGCCGAAAGCGATTATCTGAGCTTCTTCCAGGCACATATCCGAAGGAAACAGGTGTCGCTCCATCCAGTGAACTTTGTCCTCATCGGGAGGACCATATACCTCGTTTCCAGAAACTTCGAGGGTCTGTTCGTCACCGGCGCGCAGTCCCAGCAGGGCGTACTCCAGCATCGGCTCCAGAGTGCCGTCTCCCATGATGAACTCCAGGGGGGAATCACGATATGTGGATAGGGAGGGAGAAATGCATGCTGACCCGACGGCCTGGCGCGATTTCAGGTGTATTCATCGTCATTCATGCATCTCCCGACGTTTCTTTCATGTTGTGCAGCGTGGGAAGGTCGTTGTTTCCCCAGAGCGTGTATCCGGATTGAAGTGTATTTTTTACGACTTTAACCAAGGAGACTTTTGGGTAGGGCGAACACCACCTTTTCCGGTTTTCCCTGATTTTCGATCACGTCTTTCGCCCCCCAGTGCCGTAACTGCTCGATCACGCTTTCGACCAGAATTTCGGGCGCCGAAGCACCGGCCGTGACACCGATATGTCTTTTCTCAGCAAGCCATTGGGGATCGATATCATCCGCGCCGTCGATCAGGTAGGCGGGCAGTCCGTGTTTTTCCGCGATCTCCCGGAGTCGATTGGAGTTGGAGCTGTTCGGTGATCCAACCACCAGTACCAGATCACAGCTGCGGGCCAGCTCCTTGACCGCATCCTGGCGATTTTGGGTGGCGTAGCAGATATCGTTCTTTTTCGGTCCGGTGATGGTCGGAAAGCGGCGCCGCAGGGCTTCGATGATCAGGCGGGTGTCGTCCATGGACAGAGTGGTCTGGGTGACGTATGCAATCTTCTCCGGATTGTCGATCTGCAGGCTCTCGATGTCCCGGGTCGTGACGACCAGATGGATGTGAGCGTGCTCACTCTCCCGGCTGCATTGTCCCATGGTACCCTCGACTTCCGGGTGGCCGCGATGCCCAATCAAAATCACCTCATAACCGTCGCGGCAGCGTCTCGCGACTTCGAGGTGAACCTTGGTAACCAATGGACAGGTCGCGTCGAACACCTGGAGCTTACGCCGCTCAGCCTCTTCCCGTACGGCTTGGGAGACTCCGTGGGCGCTAAAAATCACGGTGCTGCCGTCAGGCACATGATCCAGCTCATCGACGAAGACAGCGCCTCGCTCGCGCAGGGTTTCGACTACGAAGCGGTTGTGCACCACCTCATGGCGGACATAGATCGGGGCGCCGAGCAGGTCGAGGGCACGTTCGACGATTTCTATGGCTCGGTCCACGCCGGCGCAGAATCCCCGGGGATTGGCGAGTAGGATTTTCTGCATCGACTCAGTCCAACCTGTCCACAGGGCGATTGCGGGTCCGACGACCCGGAGCGTTTTCAGGTGTTTTCTTCCTAATTCATGCGTCTCCCGAGGTTTCACTCACACTGCGCAGAGTGGGAAGATCCAGGCCCAGTCGGTCCGCGTGTTCCAGGGCCCTTTGCAGACGTTGCGATGTCCTGATTCATGATGAGCCGTGATGTGGATAGGGCGGAAAGGTATCCGAAGTATGTCGGGGTGTGGGTTTCGGTCCAGGCCCCGAATCTGTTTCCCCATGATATCGGATTTGCATAATTTTTTTAAAGGGCTAACATTGATTTAATCAATTGGTTTAATAATTGAGGATATCCCAATGAATGCAAAGGAAAAGATGCAAGATAACGAGCTCCCGGTCTATGAGGTGGAAGAGGTGTCTGCGGCAGAATTGATCGCCGACATGAAACGCTCCTCAAGTCCGACCCGTGAATCCTCGATAGTACGCGCCCTGGAGCGCATGCAGGCCCTCTCGAAACGCGAAGCAATCCGTCACTGAGCCATTGCAATGGTGGCGTTTTGATACTTCGGTTATGAGTAAACACACGTCGGCTGAGTGTATTAATGCGGATGGTCTGGGTAATATGTGCTGATCTATTACCAAAATGAACGGAGTGTGACCATGTTGATCGAGGGCCCCCTGAAGATCGGAGTCCTGGATGATCCGCAGCAACCCGGGCGTGAACTGCATTTGGATTTCACCCCTGAGTTTCAAGCCCTTGGATCGGAAAGCCAGACGGAAACCTTCAGCCGCTATCTGCAAACCCTGGAACAGAATATCGAGACCTTGAGCGAGGATGACCCCAACCGGGCGGGCATGCTCATTGTGCAGCAGATCACGGAGCAACTGCTGCCCCACCTGGCCGACGGTGAGTTGGAGCTGTCCGAGACGATCATCGTGGAGATGGGGCGCGACTTCAGCAGTGATTCGTTGATGGGTCTGCTCAATTCATGAATCCGTCTCCCCATATTCTGGAGGGTACCCAGGAGAACTTCGACCGGCTCGTTCTGGAGAATTCCAGACGGGGGCTTGTGGTGGTGGATTTCTGGGCGCCCTGGGTGGGGCCTTCCCTGAAACAGCAGGAGATCTTTGCCCGGTTGGTCAAACATTATGCCGGGCGTTTTTTACTGGTTTCTATCAATACAGACGAACAAAAGCCCCTTGCAGAACGTTTCGGGGTGCGCAGTCTGCCGTCGTTCAAGCTCTTTCTAAACGGTAAAATGGTTGGCGAGTACCACGGGGTTCAACCGGAAGCGGACTATCCGAAGATCATTGAAACCTTTGTCACCCGGCAGCTGGACGAGATCCAGCAGCAGGCGATTGCCGCTTGGCAGTCTGGGCGGGCGGATGAGGCGCTGCAGATACTGGCAAACGCCATCATGGAGGATCCGCGGAATCTTGGACTTCCCGCTCTGATGGGCAAGATCCTGATCCGCCAGGATCGCTACGATGAGGCCCACAAACTCTTTATGAGTCTGCCCGAGGCCGCCCGGGATGCGGATGAGATCCGGGACCTGTTGACCCATGTCGACCTGGTGGTGACCGCCCGAACCTCCGCTACGGCCGAAGCTCTGGAGGCCAGGTTGGACGGCGATCCCGAAGATCCCTCGCTGAGATACCAGCTGGCGGCTGTGGAACTGATGGATGACCGGCCGACCCGGGCGCTGGATCTCCTGTTGGAAATGACCCGGCGCCACAGCGCTTACCGCAACGGGATCGCACGCAAGGCGATGAAGATCATCCTGGATCGTATGGACGCCCAGGACCCGCAGGTTGCACGCTACCGGCGTGAGCTGTTCCGTCTTAACTACTGAGTTTATGTCATACAGCAGCACAATTGGTTTTGTTTCGCTGGGTTGCCCCAAGAACCTGGTGGACTCGGAACGTATCCTGAGTCGCCTACGGGCCGAGGGTTACGCAATCTCACCCAGTTACCAGAACGCGGAGCTGATTATCGTCAACACCTGTGGGTTCATTAATTCCGCGGTCGAGGAGTCCCTGGAAGCAATCAGTGAAGCCTTCCAGGAAAATGGCCAGGTAATCGTCACCGGCTGTCTGGGCAAGGATGAAGCACGGATCCGGGAGGTCTGCCCCCAGGTGCTGGCGATCACCGGACCGCACGCATACGAGGCGGTGATGGATGCGGTACATCGGCATCTGCCGGCGCCTCACGATCCCTTCACCAGCCTGGTGCCGCCCCAGGGGGTGCGTCTGACCCCCGGACACTACGCCTACCTGAAGATCTCAGAGGGCTGTAATCACCACTGCAGCTTTTGCATCATTCCCGACCTGCGCGGGCCTTTGGTGAGCCGCCCCTTTCATGAGATCATGCAGGAGGCCGAACGCCTGGTGGAATCCGGGGTTCGGGAACTGCTCGTGGTTTCACAGGATACCAGCGCCTATGGCGTGGATACCCGCTACCGTCCCGACTTCTGGGGCGGGCGTCCCGTGCAGAGTCGAATTCGCGACCTGGCCGCAGCCCTGGGAGAACTTCAGGCTTGGGTGAGGCTGCACTATGTCTACCCCTATCCCCATGTGGATGACCTCATCCCACTGATGGCGCAAGGGCATATCCTGCCCTATCTTGATATGCCCCTGCAGCACGGCAACCTGCGGGTGCTCAAGGCGATGCGTCGTCCGGCCGCGACCGAACAGGTACTGAATCGAATTGCCCAGTGGCGGGCGATCTGCCCGGATTTGACCCTGCGCAGTACCTTCATTGTCGGTTTCCCGGGGGAGACCGAGGCTGAATTCGAAGAACTGCTCGACTTTCTGCGGGAGGCCCGACTCGACCGGGTGGGCTGTTTCAGCTACTCACCGGTGGCGGGTGCAGCGGCAAATGAATTGCCGGATGCTGTCCCGGAAGCGGAGAAGGAGGCGCGCCGGGCCCGTTTCATGCAGGTACAGGCGGAGATCAGCCGACAGCGTCTGGGTAGCCGGATTGGTACGGAACAGGTGGTATTGGTGGATGAGGTGCGGGACAAGCAGGTTGTCGCCCGCAGTTCCGCGGATGCCCCGGAAATCGATGGTCAGGTGTACATTCCGGGTAGCTGGGAGTTGGATCCTGGGGACTTCATTCGCGTGCGTATCACCGGTGCAACCGCCCATGATCTGCAGGGGGTGCCGGTGGAATACGAGGAGGCGTCGGCGGATTGAATTGGGCGCGTCCATGCGCTCTGCCAACCAAGGCTGAAAGAGGTGTCAGGCAGTTGCGGGTGCGTTATCAGAACGCGGAGCCGCTGCTTTTTCCCATTTTTCTCAAAATCACCGCCAACGGGCAGAAGCCGGTGAAGGCGGACTGCAGCAGGTTCAGACCGACAAATGCGGTAAAAAACAACCAGTAGGGATGATGAAGGTAGGAAAGTGTGACACTCAAGAGGATTGCAAAGCCGGCGAAGGCAAGGACAATGCGGTCGATATTCATGAAATTGCCTCTAAACTATCAGTATCAGGTTCGTCAGGTGTCTTCCGAGAGACTCGGTTGACGGTCAGTATGGATCGCCGCAGACTGCCTACGATCAAAAGTGCTCGGGCCGGATGCCATTGCGATGGATCCGTGAATATGTCATCGAATGGGTATCTATCCCTTTCAGCAAGACTTCCATCCCCGCTGCCGGGAATCGTCGCTGAACGGCACAGGAGCAGGATCCGTTGATGTTTTCCCAGGTTGTCGAGACTGATCAACAGAACGCTCTGGTGCGGCGGTTGATTGAACACCCCGCCGGACTGGGTGCGGATCACGATCCCATCGAGCATATCGAAACCCATATCTCCCATATCCTGCTGGTCGGGGACCTCGCCTTCAAGATCAAGAAGCCGGTTAATCTCGGGTTTCTCGATTTTTCCACCCTGGAGAAGCGGCTCGCATGCTGTGAGGAGGAGGTTCGGTTGAACCGACGACTGGCGCCGTCTCTGTATCTGGGCGTGGTCAGGATTGGGGGTGACCCTGCTCGACCGGGGTTGATTGCATCCGGAGAGCCCTTGGAATATGCGGTAAAAATGCGCCGTTTCCGTGAACAGGATCTGCTCGACCGGCAGATGCTGGAACGAGATACCATCGATGAACTTGCCGGGTTGATCGCGGATTTTCATCAATCGGCTGATATCTGCACGAATCCCGACTACACCGAAGTTGAGACGATTCTTAAACCAATGCGTGATAACTTCCGGACCCTGCGGGCCTTGAAGCAGCCGCTACTGCATGTCGAACGACTCAATCGGTTGCAGACCTGGCTGGATCAGCAAATCATGCAGCACCAGGCACAGCTGGAGGAGCGGGGTGAGAGTGGCAGGATTCGGGAGTGTCACGGGGATCTTCACCTAGGTAATATCACCCGTTACGAAGGGCGCATTACCCCTTTCGACGGTATTGAATTCAGTCCCGAGTTACGCTGGATCGATACCCTCAGCGACCTCGCCTTCCTGCTCATGGATCTGCAATTCCGGGGGTTGAATGCGGCATCCTCACGCCTGCTGAACCAGTATCTCGCCGCTACCGGGGACTACAGCGGACTGCCGTTGTTGAGACTTTACCAGTGCTATCGCGCCATGGTGCGGGCCAAGGTGCATGCCATCCGGGCCTTTCAGCCGGGATTGACGTCACAGGTCCAGAAGGCGCAATTGGACGAATATCAGCACTACATCGAACTGGCCGAAGAACTGACCCGGCAGCCGCCGGCTTCCCTGACCCTGACCCACGGTCTGTCCGGTTCCGGTAAAACCACGGTGAGTGACTGGATGTCGGAACAGCTGATGGCGATCCGGTTACGCTCCGATGTGGAACGCAAGCGTTTGTACCCGGCCATAGATAACGGTACGGGACAGATTCCTGCGGAGCGTTATTCCGAGCAAGCGACCCGTACGACCTATGAGCATCTGTGCGGACTGGCTCGGTATCTACTGCGCGCGGGATACTCCGTGATCGTGGATGCCGCTTTTCTGAAGCAGTGGCAACGGACCCCCTTCCTGGTGATGGCACAACACCTCGGGGTACCGGTCCTGATCATTGATTGCCATGTCCGGGATGAGATCCTCGAAGCGCGCGTGCAGCGTCGCCGCGAGGCGGGGGTTGATGCCTCGGAGGCTGATCTCTCCGTGTTGGCATGGCAGCGAAAAGGTCGTGAATCACTGAGTCCTGAGGAGCAGAGCCGGGTGGTCCGGGTTGAGACGGAGTCGTTTCCGCCACGGGGGTTCATGGCGACCCTGTTGCAGAGGTTCATGCAGGTCGATCGGGATGTCATCCCGTGAGCTTCGGGTTCTTCGTGGTGCAATCGGTCGGATAATCGAAAAGGCTTTCATCCCAATAGGGCCTCTCGCCGAACAGGTCATGCAGATAATCCGCGAGTGCACGAACCCGCTGCGGGATGAAGCGACGGTTGGGATAGATGGCATAGGCGGTTGCCGTCGGGCTTTCATGGTCGCGCAGGATGGGTACCAGGCGTCCCTCAAGAATAGCCTGGTAGGCAATGAAAGTGGGTGACAGACAGATGCCGTGTCCCGAGGCAGCGGCTTCCAACAGGATCTGACCATTGTTTGCCTGCATCCGCAGAGGGATGCGTACGGTTTGCTGACGCCCGCCCTTATCGATAAAACGCCACTTCTGCGGTTCCGGTAGATTGCTGTAACACAGCCCCTGATGCTGGATCAGATCCTGGGGTGTCCGCGGGGTACCGTGCCGCGCCAGATAACCTGGACTGGCGCAGGCCAGCATACGGATCGGTGCCAATGGGCGTGCCACCATGGTGGAGTCCGCCAGCACTCCGATACGCAGAGCCAGATCTATGCCCTCTTGGACCAGATCGACTTCGCTGTCATTGAAATCCACGTCCAGTACAACCTTGGGATGTTGATCCATGAACGCGGTCAATGCCGGGGCCAGATGTAACAGCCCGAAGGTCAGGGGGGCGGCGAGGCGGATTCGGCCACTGAGTTCCTGCTGCGCCTGGAAGACCGACTGTTCCGCATCAGACAGGTCCTCCAGTACCTGAACTGCGCGGGGGTAGAAGGCCCGACCCGCATCGGTCAGGGAGAGTTGACGGGTTGTACGGTGCAGCAGCAAGGCCCCGAGATGGTCCTCGAGTTCCGAGACCCGCCGGCTGATCACGGATTTTCCGATACCGAGACGCTCGGCCGCGGTGCTGAAACGGCCCGATTCGACAACTGCAACAAAGCTTTCCAGGGATTGCAGACGATTCATGACGGTTTGATTGTTGCTGAAATTGCAATAGTGATTCCTGAATATTGGTCTTTATCTATGAAATATGCAATCTAAAATCCGAGTTAATTACTCATGAATTGTCGCCATAGGCCAGAGGAGACTTTGTATGAATGCTGTCGCACAAATCGAACGCCAGATACTTCGGATTCTGTCCGGGCTGGAAACATCGGATGGCGCCGGGGTGCGGCTGACCCGTCTCATCGGTGGTCCACAGCTGCCTCAGTTGGATCCCTTCCTGATGCTGGATCATTTCCGTTCCGAAGATCCGGATGACTACATCGCCGGTTTTCCCTCGCATCCGCATCGGGGCTTTGAGACCGTCACCTACCTGCTCGCCGGGGAGATGGCGCATAAAGATAACGCGGGGCACCAGGGTGTCCTCTCGGCGGGCGGGGTACAGTGGATGACCGCGGGGCGAGGTATCGTGCACTCTGAGATGCCACGCCAGCGCGAAGGATTGCTGGCCGGCTTTCAGCTGTGGGTGAACCTGCCGTCGATCCACAAGATGAGTCCCCCTCGGTACCAGGAGTTCGAGCCGGAGGAGGTTGCGGTAGAGCGGCGTGAAAACGGTATCGAGATCCGGGTTGTGGCCGGCGAGACATCGCTGGGGACCCAAGGACCGGTTCGGGAGCTGGTGACTCCGGTAATCTTCCTAGACGTGACATTGCCCGCGGGAGAGACACTGATCGAACCGGTTAGTCCCGGCTTCCAGGGCTTTCTCTATCCCGTGGAAGGCCTGATCCGGGTCGATGGTATACAGATTCAGCCGCTCCACCTGGCGGTTATGGGAGAGGGCGAATGCCTAGAGGTTAAGGCCGATGAAGATAGTCGTTTCCTGTTGATCGCGGGATCGCCACTGTGTGAGCCGGTCGCGCGTCGAGGACCTTTTGTCATGAACAACGAGGCGGAACTCAAGCAGGCGTTCAAGGATTATCAGGAGGGTGGCTTCTGATGCAGCTCTTCAATCATCGCGATGGCTATGGTGTGGTGGCCATCGCGCTGCACTGGAGTGTGGCCCTGACTGTTTATGGCATGTTCGGACTGGGTCTGTGGATGCGCAGTCTTGGGTATTACGACAGCTGGTACCGGCTGGGCCCCTGGTGGCATAAGGGTATCGGCGTGATGTTGTTTCTGGTGTTGGTGTTCCGCCTGATCTGGCGCTTGATCAATCCCAGGCCGGAGCATCTGGAGACCCATCGACGATATGAACGGCAGGCAGCGGTGGGGATGCATGCGTTGCTCTACCTGATGCTGTTCATCCTCATGTTCAGCGGTTATCTGATCACCACCGCGGACGGACGCGGCCTCGAGGTCTTCGATTGGTTCGAGGTGCCGGCGCTGATCAGCGAACGCGAACCCCAGGAGGAGATCGCGGGGAAGGTACACCTGTATCTCGCCTGGAGTGTGGTGGTGCTCTCTCTGCTGCATGCCCTGGCGG
>JARRNW010000292.1:0-4888 GCA_037384565.1 Candidatus Thiodiazotropha sp. | reverse complement strand
GGACGGGTAACCTGTTCAGTGGCATCGTCAAGCACGGCGGCCAACCTGTACCATTCGCGGAAGTGGAGGTGGAATGGCGTAACGACGGAAGTATCACGCCACCCGCTGATCCCTTCATCACCCAGGTGATCAAGACCGACCGGGAAGGTGTCTTCCACTATGCCATGCCCAGAGCCGGCTGGTGGGGATTTGCGGCACTGGTTGAGGGAGAAAAACCCCTACCCAATCCCCAGGGCGACCCGGTACCGGTGGAACTCGGGGGGTTGATCTGGGTTAAAACGCGCGATATGCGCTGAACGGTTTTCCGGGCAGTTGCCGTTTCACCAGGATTGCACCAGCTGATGAGTGAGATCCTGTGTTGAGTGGTCTATAGTGTTCATACGTTTTTCCAAATCATCACACGTCTCACGGATGCGGCGTTGTACCGAGAGCAGAGAGATATGGCGCACATTCCCGATGGTGTCCTGTCAGCGCCCGTTCTGATCAGCGGCGCAATAGCGAGTACCGGCCTGATCGCGATCGCCCTACGGCGACTGGATTATGAACGCATCCCCCAGGCCGCCATGCTTTCTTCCGCGTTCTTCGTTTCATCCTTGATCAGTGTGCCGGTTGGCCCAAGCAGCGTACATCTTCTGCTCAATGGATTGATGGGGATGGTGCTGGGGTGGGCCGCAGTGCCGGCGATTCTTGTGGCGTTGCTGCTGCAAGCCGTCTTTTTTGGTTATGGCGGCCTGCTGGTTTTGGGGGTCAATACTCTGAATATGGCGTTACCGGCCCTGTTTTGTGCGGTATTGTTTGGCACCCGACGGATACAGAACAGAAAGTCCCATCCTTTCAAGCTCGGGGCTTTGGCAGGTGCCTTCGGTGTTGTCCTGACCGGTCTGATGGTCTGCCTTTCCCTGGCCCTGAGCCGCCAGGACTTCTTACCCGCGGCAAAAATCATACTCATTACCTACCTTCCGTTGGCGGTGGTCGAGTCGGCCGTGACGGGCGCGATCATCTCATTCGTCTGCAGAGTCGCCCCGGAACTCCTTCAACCCCGGATAGACACTGTCTCGGAGTCACCCCATGGCTGAATCCCATGAATCTTGTGATACCGGTCCGCGCCAGTCGCGACCTGTTTGGGTTCTGATCTGCTTGTTGATCAGTCTGAGTAGCACTCCTTGTGCCTGGGCGCATAAGCTGAAAGTCTTCGCCAGCGTCGAGGGCGAACAGATTAACGGACAGGTCTATTTCGTGGGCGGTGCTCCGGCCAGTGGCGCCCGGGTGCAGATCATGGATGAGGCGGACCACGAAGTGGCGCGCCTGCAACCGGATCACGAGGGACGTTTCAGCTATCGGGTCGATCGGCGGATGACCTACCAGGTGGTGGCCGATTCCCAGGACGGTCATGTAGCCCGCTGGACTTTGCAGGCGGACGAGTTCAGCTCCCGTCTACCGATGGCCCCGTCGGAGCACGAAAAACCACAAACCGAGCCCACTCCGTTAACCGCCCAACCCTCTCCGTCTCAGGTCCCCATAGAACTGATCGAGGTGTCGGTCGCACACCAGATACGCCCTTTACGTGAAGCACTGGCGAGTTATGAAGATCAGATCCGATTCCGGGATATCCTCGGCGGGATCGGCTATATCGTCGGATTGAGCGGATTCGCCCTGTGGTGGCGTGACCGACAGAGGAACAGAAAACCGTGACCGAGCTGTTTTCCCTGGGCGCCTCAGAAAGCTGGCTGAGCCGAAGGGAGCCACGTCTTCGCATCGTCACCGCTCTGCTTGCCGCATTGATAACCGTTAACCTGACCCACATCACACCACTGCTCATGACATTGGGGTTGGGCGTGGGACTGGCGCTTTCCGCGGGGCTGACGCCCCACCTGCTGATGCGCAGACTCCTCGCCCTGGAGGGGTTCATGGGAATACTGCTGCTGCTCATGCCTTTCAGTGTCCCGGGACATCCCATAGGCTCCTTGGGACCCTTCCCGTTCAGTGAGGAAGGCGTGTGGCTGGCGATGACCATCCTGCTCAAAGCCAATGCGGTGGCGCTTACCCTGCTATCACTGGTCGGCACCCTGGAACCCGTTGTCCTCGGTCATGCCCTGGCCAAATTGCGGTTGCCTGACAAACTGGTTCATCTGCTGTTGTTCACAGTACGCTATCTGGGCGTCTTGCAGGAGGAGTTCGCGGGTCTTCGTCAGGCGATGCGGGTCAGAGGCTTCCGTGCCCGGAGCAATCTCCACACCTGGCAAAGCTTTGGCTGGTTGATAGGGATGCTTCTGGTGCGCAGCCTCGAACGCGCGGAGCGAATCCTGGCAGCGATGAAGTGCCGGGGCTTCCAAGGCCGTTTTTATCTTCTGGAAGATTATCCCTGGCGTTGGGCAGACAGTGGTTTTGCGTTGTGTGCGGGAATTCTGTTGGGGGCATTGCTGATGCTGGACCGGATCCCATGAGCCCGCCGCTTTTCGAACTCGATAACATTTCCTTCGGATACCCGGAACAGGGTGTGTTGGAGTCTCTGGATTTCACCTTACACCCGGGAGAACGGGTTGCCCTGGTCGGGGCGAATGGTGCAGGCAAATCGACCCTGCTGCAATTGATGGTGGGACTGCTCAAACCCACCCAGGGCAGTATTCTGGCATACCATCACCCCCGACGGGAGGAGCAAGATTTTCATGAGGTCCGTCTGCGCACCGGTCTGCTGTTCCAGGATCCGGATGATCAGTTGTTCTGCCCTACCGTCCTGGAAGACGTCGCCTTTGGTCCGTTGAACCAGGGACACAGCCGTGGCGAGGCACTGAAGGTTGCTCAGGACACTCTGATCACTCTGGGACTGGATTGCATGGGGCACCGAGTCACCCGCAAGCTCTCCGGTGGTGAAAAACGGCTCGTTTCCCTGGCGACGGTGTTGTCCATGCAGCCGGAAGTCTTACTACTCGATGAACCCACGACCGGATTGGACGAAACCACGGAAAAACGCCTGTTGGATCATCTGGAACGCCTTCCTCAGGCCATGCTGTTCATCTCCCACGACCGCCGCCTGATCGAACGGCTGGCGTCCCGTGTTGTGCTGTTGCGCGATGGCCGACTGCATGACGCCGTATGGCACGATCACCCTCACCACCACACCCATTCCCATTGGCATATCCATTCCCAGAGCGATCTGCAACAGTTGCATGCCCATGAGAGCACGTCATTGGAACAAGGGGACCACCCCCATGAAACCGAGGACTGAGCGGGATCGATCAGTGAAAAGTGTTGGGCGGGTGATTCCACATAACTTAAGCGATACAACCACCGTCATTCCGGCGTAGACCGGAATGACGATATCGCCTTAAGTCACTGCCAGTCGGGTGGGCGGGCTACTCCGCCGCCGGATCGAGCGTAAACTTCAACACCCTGCCCCGGGTACGGCCCTTGAGGTTATAGGGTTTGCCTCCCACGGTGAGGGTCACCGCATTCACATCCCCGAGCACCACACTGAAAGGACCATACTCGCTGCTGAGCCGGCGTACCGTATTGGGTTGCATCTCGCCGATCATTCGCACCTTACCGTCCCGGTCTCGAACCTCTGTCCAGCAGGGCGCGCTGAAACGGAATACCAGGGTTTGCGAGGTTCCCGCCGCTGCAGGCTGCGGGGTCGAGAGCGGTTTCGCGACCGGTGCCGGCTGGGGCTCTGCAGAAGGCTCGGGAACCGGTTCAGGAGCCAGGATGGCCTGTTCGGACAAGGCCTCTTCCTCCACCGGTATGACCTCGATCACTTCGATGGGCTCAAACTCCCGGGGCTGGGTGACGTCAGTCTGCACCGCCGCCGGCTCCCCACCCGGCGGAGCCTCAAGCGGCTCAGGAATACCCGCCTCATCGCGGCCATTGGTGAGCGGATCAGCAGGGTTTACCACCGGGGCGACATCCTCCAGTTCCGAGCGGGTCTGCCACCAGAAAAACAGCATTCCCGCGAGAATCAATACGATCCCCCAGGTGACCAGCCGCATGATGCCGGATCCGCTGTGCAGGGATTTGTGCGCCTTGTCCCGTCTCACCGGGGTCACGCTCACTGAGGCATCCGGATCCTCGGGCAGGAGTTTCTGATAATCGGCAACGACCGCTTCTTCGTTCAACCCAAGAAGACGGGCGTAGTTTCTCAGATACCCCTTGACGAACACGGGTTTGGGCAACCGCTCATAGTCGTCCGCTTCGAGGGACTTGATCACTGCCGAGGTGAGATGCAGCCGCGCCGCCACCTCGGAGAGATTGAGGCCCTGGTTGTTTCGGCTTCGCTCCAATAACGGACCCGGACCCTGAGGGGATACGCTTACCGCTTCGTGCTCACCCTGATTCGAGACCATTATTGCGATCTTTCCATTTGGTTGAGTGACTGAATCTCCGGGGAATCCGGAAAGTCTTTCAGGAGACGCTCCCGATACTCACCCGCTTTGGCCAGATCATGCAGTTTGCGCTCGATACGGATACCCAGCATCAGTGAGGCCGCATTCGGCTTGGATTCACTGTGATAACGTTCCAGGTAGGCCCGCGCGGACATGTAGTTTTTCTGTTTCAGGGAGATACCCGCCATCTGGATGAGTGCGGGGGCATATTTCGGGTTCGCCGTGAGGCCGCGCCGATAATAGCCTTCCGCCACTTCAATCTTACCTTGCCGCTCAGTGCACAAACCCGCATTGGTCAAGGCCACCCAGGGTGTGGGATAGAGCGGGTTGGACAGGGCGGTTTCGAAATCCTGGTTGGCGGCCTCGAAACGACCTCGGCGACAGTAATAGCTGCCGCGGGCATTGCGAATAAACGGGTCTTTAGCATCCAGAGCCACCGCATGATCGTAGTGTTTACCGGCCAAATCGCCCTCTCCAAGCTTTTCGTAAAGGATAGCGATCACATTGTGCGC
>JARRNW010000291.1:0-5929 GCA_037384565.1 Candidatus Thiodiazotropha sp. | reverse complement strand
AGCAGGCGTTCGATCGGCTCCAGGCCGAGCAGTATGCCGGTGGGTGCATTCGGATTGGGGAAAATGATGCCGCCGTTTTCGACCCGATAGGGTTCCAGATTCAGACTGAAGTCCGCTTCTAAGGGGATGGTCTGGTAAGCGATGTCGTACAGTTCGCAGTAGACCGGATAGAAGCTGTAGCTGATGTCCGGAAACAGGATCGGTCGGGACTGTTGAAACAGGGCGAAGAAGGTGTGCGCGAGCACCTCGTCCGAGCCGTTGCCGACAAACACCTGGGCCGGATCGAGATCGTAATAGCGGGCTACGCATTCACGCAGTCGGTACGAGTCTGGTTCCGGGTAGAGCCGTAAACCATCCCCCGCATCCCGGTGAATCGCCTCGATAACCCGAGGCGAGGGGCCATAGGGGTTCTCGTTGGTGTTCAGCTTGACCAGGTTGTCCCGTTTCGGTTGCTCTCCAGGAACATAGGGGGAGAGGCTGGCGATCTTGGGACTCCAGAAAGGGTTCATGGATCAGTCCTTGAGGCGGTACTCGGCGGAACGGGCGTGGGCGGTCAGACCCTCCCCCCGGGCCATCACCGAAGAGGTGGCCGCCAGGGTATTGGCCCCTTCCGGGGAAGCCATGATCAGGCTCGAGCGTTTCTGAAAATCATAGACCCCCAGGGGCGAGGAGAAACGCGCGGTGCGTGAGGTGGGCAGAACATGGTTGGGGCCGGCACAGTAGTCGCCCATCGCCTCTGCGGTGTAGCGGCCCATGAAGATCGCACCGGCATGGCGGATGCGCGCCGCCACCGATTCGGGGTCGGCCAGGGAGAGTTCCAGATGCTCGGGGGCGATGTGATTCGCTACCTCAATGGCCTGGTCCATGTCCTGTACGTGAATCAGCGCACCCCGGGCGCGCAGGGCGGTAGCGATGATCTCCTGGCGCTCCATGGTGGGTAGCAGCTTGTCGATACTCGCCTCGACCCGGGCCAGGTAGTCCGCGTCGGGACAGACCAGGATGGATTGGGCGTCTTCGTCATGCTCCGCCTGGGAGAACAGATCCATGGCGATCCAGTCCGGATCGGTTTCGCCGTCGCACAGAATCAGGATTTCTGAGGGGCCGGCTACCATGTCGATTCCCACCTGGCCGAACACCGCCCGTTTGGCGGTGGCCACGTAGATGTTGCCAGGACCCACGACCTTGTCCACCGGAGGCACAGTCTCGGTACCGTAGGCCAGGGCCGCCACCGCCTGGGCGCCGCCCACCGCGAATACCCGGTCGACACCCGAGACGTGGGCCGCCGCGAGCACCAGTTCATTGAGTTCGCCCCCCGGGGTCGGCACCACCATGATCAGTTCCGCCACCCCGGCAACCTTGGCCGGCAGGGCGTTCATCAGCACAGAGGAGGGGTAGGCCGCCTTGCCACCGGGGACATAGAGTCCGACCCGGTCCAGGGGGGTCACCTGCTGACCCAGCAGGGTACCGTCCGCCTCGGTATAGCTCCAGGACTGCGTCACCTGGTGCTCCGCGTAGGCGCGGATGCGCTGAGCCGAGACCTCCAGGGCACTGCGCTGTTCGGCAGGGATGTTCTCCCAGGCCTGTTGCAGACGGCTCAGGGGGATCTCCAGATCCGCAGCGCTGGCGGCTTCCCAGCGGTCGAAGCGTTGGGTGAAGTCAATCAGCGCGGCATCGCCTTTTGCGCGTATCTCCTGAATGATCCGGTTCACCGTGTCGTTGACGGCGGTGTCCGACACCGATTCCCAGGCAAGCAGCCGGTCCAGCTGCTGCTGAAAGTCGCTGTCGCGGGTCGAAAGTTGGCGTATGTCGCTCATGGGGGGAACCCTTCGGCTGTTGGGATTATTCGGCGGATTGGCCGACCGCTTCACGGAAGGCGTCCAGCAGTTGCATCATCAGGCCGTGTTTCATCTTCCAGGAGGCCTTGTTGATCACCAGGCGGGAGCTGATGTCAGCGATGTGCTCCAGGGGCACCAGGCCGTTGGCCTTGAGTGTGTTACCGCTCTCCACCAGGTCGACGATGATGTCCGCCAGGCCGACGATGGGGGCGAGTTCCATGGAGCCGTAAAGTTTGATGATCTCGACCTGCTCACCCCGGGCAGCAAAGTAGCGCTGTGCGCTCTTAATATATTTGGTGGCCACCCGCAGGCGTCCCCGGTTTTGTATCGTCCCCGGGAATCCTGCGGTCATCATACGGCAGCGGGCGATGTTGAGGTCCAGGGGTTCGTAAAGTCCTTCGCCACCGTGTTCCAGGAGCACGTCCTTACCCGCGATGCCCAGGTCGGCGGCTCCGTACTGCACGTAGGTGGGGACGTCGGTGGCCCGGATGATCACCAGTTTCACCGATTCGTGATTGGTATCCAGGATCAGCTTGCGGCTGGTCTCCGGATCATCGCTCGGTTCGATTCCGGCGTGGGCCAGCAGCGGAAGGCTCTGGTTGAAGATGCGGCCCTTTGACAGGGCAATGGTGATCGGGGCGTCGAATTTCATCTGGATGTTGTTTCGGGTACGGCGGAATCGGTAAGGATATCAAATGATGCGATCTGTGTACTGAGTAGTTTTCATGACTTAAGTTTCGCAATTCCATGGGTTGGATCAGCTGGGTATACGACGGATTTCGCTACCCAGTCCGGCCAGCTTCTCCTCGATGTTCTGGTAGCCCCGGTCGATATGGTAGATGCGATCCACCAGGGTCTCGCCATCGGCTACCAGACCCGCCAGTACCAGACTGGCCGAGGCGCGCAGATCGGTAGCCATGACTGGGGCGCCGGTCAGCTTGGAGCTGCCGGTACAGATGGCGGTGTTGCCCTCGAGCTTGATTTTTGCCCCCATGCGCTGCAGTTCCTGGACATGCATGAAGCGGTTTTCAAAGATCGTCTCGGTGACTATACCCACCCCTTCCGCGATGGCGTTGAGGGCGGTGAACTGGGCCTGCATGTCGGTGGGAAACGCCGGGTAGGGGGCGGTGTAGATGTCCACCGCAGTGGGGCGTCTGCCCTGCATGTCCAGGGTGATCCAGTCCTCGCCGGTCTCGATGACCGCGCCGGCTTCGCGCAGCTTCTGCAGTACTGAATCGACCAGTTCCGGGCGGGTGTCACGCACCTTGATGTTGCCCCGGGTGATCGCGGCGGCCACCAGAAAGGTTCCGGTCTCGATCCGGTCCGGAAGCACCTCGTACTCCGTACCGTGCAGGCTGTCCACGCCTTCAATGGTGATCGTGGGGGAACCGGCGCCGCTGATTTTCGCGCCCATCTGGTTAAGGCACTCCGCCAGGTCCACAACTTCCGGCTCCCGGGCGGCGTTTTCGATCTGGCTGGTACCCTTGGCCAATGCCGCGGCCATCATCAGGTTCTCGGTACCGGTTACGGTGACCATGTCCATAACGATGCGCGCCCCCTTCAGGCGCGTGCAGCGGGAGCGGATGTAGCCGTTCTCCACATCGATATCCGCCCCCATGGCCCGCAGACCTTCGATGTGCAGGTTCACCGGCCGTGAGCCGATGGCGCAGCCCCCGGGAAGGGAGACATCCGCGCGGCCGAAGCGGGCCAGCATCGGCCCCAGAACCAGGATCGAGGCGCGCATGGTCTTGACCAGTTCATAGGGAGCGCTGAACTCGTGGATGGTATTCGAATCCACCTCGATGCCCATCTTCTCGTCCACCATCAGGCTTACCCCCATGCCGCCGAGCAGTTCCATGGTGGTGGTGATGTCGTGCAGATGCGGTACATTACCGACCCGCATGGTGGATTCAGACAGCAGGGTTGCGGCCAGGATCGGCAGTGCTGCGTTCTTGGCGCCGGCGATCCGCACCTCGCCCGTCAGGGGGGTGCCCCCCCGGATGATCAATTTATCCATCGTTGTACCGGATATTCACTTGCTAGTGGGCTGATTGAATCGGCTGGCGGATTGGGCTATTTTCTGGCCATTAGCCGGCAGATCGATTGAAAAAGAGGCAAATAATAACAAAATCCTCGCAAAACGGGAGCCTGGATTTCGCTTGAAGCGAGATGTTTCAGCGTTGGCTTATGGCCTGATCGATAAATCTTTTGATGGCGGATTGGCCGAGATCGTCGATACCGGTGAATTCCATTCGGCTCAGCCAGCCGTCAGGGGTCCGCTGGATATGCAGGATACGGGCGTAGATATGGCTGCTCTGGTCGCTCATTAGAGAGGTTTGAAGGGTGATCCGGATGTCGGACAGGGTTTCGAGTTCAATCGGCAGATAGGCCTGCAGGCCGTAGTAGCTCAGATCGATGGCACGTCCGGTGATCCGTTCCGAGGACACCGTCTTCTCTTGGATGGTTTGAAATGCGATGGGGAAATCCACGCTGATCCTCGGGCTGCGCCGTGCCTCCACTCTCGGAACCTCAAGGGTGCGTGGCCGATGGGTCGCGAGGAGTTCGAACAGGTTGACGGCTTCCTCCTTGCCCTTGACCATCACTTGATTAGGTTCCCCACACTCGATAAACGTCTGTGCCAGGTTGCGGGAGTGCTCACTGAGCAGGATCTGACCCCGCAAGCTGTAGGCCTCGATACGCGAGGCCAGATTCACCTCGTCACCGATCACCGTGTACTCGTGATGCAGTTGGGAACCGAGTTGTCCCGCTACCACCTCTCCGGTGTTGATACCTATGCCCATGAACAGCCGGGGATGGCCCCGCTTGATGTTCTCGGCGTTGATCTCCTGCATGTCCCATGAACTTATCCACGCTGCCCCCATACCGGTAGATGATCTCGCACATCCGGGCGAAGTAGAAATTCAGGATCTCGATGATCACTTCCGGGGGATAGTGCTCGGACAGGGCGGTGAATCCGCGCAGGTCGGAGAGCAGGATGGTGATCTGTTTGGTTTGGGGCCTGAGCCCCTGGCCCGAGGTTTCATCGAGGGTGCGAATCAGGGCCTGGTGAAGACGCCCCCGCTGTTCTGGGTTGATGCGCTGTCCCAGGACTTTGCCGACGGCATCGATGATACGTTCGATCTCTTCGGCATGTCTCATGGTCAGACTCTGTGACGGGAGTACACTTTAAATAGGTTACACTACACTGCAGTATAGCTATTCTCATTCGCGTCTGAGTTGATTTTATTTTTCGAATTTCGGTCTTTCGTCCGAAATCGCATAGAGAGTGAACTTTTCGCTGCCCCGCCAGCCACTGATTTCGAGTCGGCTGCCCGGTGGCTGTCCCGCGATACGCTGCATCAGATCCTGGGAATTCTGCACCTCGGTGGTATCGACCTTGGTGATCACGTCACCCGGGTGCAGACCGGCCTTGTTAGCGGGCCCATCCTCCATTATCCCGGTCACCAGGACGCCGGTATCAATCTTCAGGCTGAAGGCCTCGGCGAGTTTGTCCGTCATGTCCTGACCCTGAATGCCGATCCAGCCGCGCACCACCCGTCCGGTTTCGATCAACTGATTCATGATGCCTTCGGCCAGATCGAAGGGAATGGCGAAGCCGATGCCGTGGGAAGCGCCTGTCTTGGAGAAGATCGCGGTATTGATGCCGATGAGTTCGCCCCGGGCATTTACCAGCGCGCCACCGGAATTGCCCGGGTTGATGGCGGCATCGGTCTGGATGAAGTTCTCGAAAGTGCTGATACCCAGGTGGGAGCGACCGGTTGCGCTGACGATGCCCATGGTCACGGTCTGGCCAACCCCGAAGGGATTGCCGATAGCCAGCACCACGTCACCCACCTGCTGGGTTCCGGAGTGGCCGATCGGGATCGGCGACAGGGGGGTCTCGCTGTCGATTTTCAAAACGGCGACATCGGATTCCGCATCACTCCCGACCACGCTGACGTCGACACTCTGACCGTTGGCCAGCACTACCTTGATCTCGTCCGCACCTTCAATGACATGATGGTTGGTGAGCAGGTAACCTTCATCCGAGACGATCACTCCGGAACCCAGGCTGGTGTCGGCCCGTTGCCGGG